>JAUYEQ010000476.1 GCA_030691295.1 Bacteroidota bacterium | reverse complement strand
GGAAGCAATGATACGCGGACCGGAAATTTTCTATTTTGCCTATCGCACCCGCCCACTATACGATGCGCTGAAAGCTGACAAAAACTCGGAGCGTGTTAACCTGGCAACCGAAAGGGTGAAAGATGGCCTCGACCAGTTCTTCAAGGATTACGACCCAATAACCGATCAGAAAATCGCAGGAGCACTTTTCAAAGTCTATCAACAAAATGTCGCCCCGCAATATCATCCGCCATTCTTTCATGTAGTTAAGGCGAAATACGACAACGATTTCGAGAAATATACTGAAGAATTGTATGCAAAATCAGTCTTCGGAAGTCAGGAAAAATTAACTGCATTTTTTGAACGGCCAAAAGCAAAAGTGCTTGAAAAAGATCCTCTTTTCCAGGCCTCGCTCGAAATTTTCAGAATGATGTCGTTAATTGGCAAGGAAACGGAAAAAACAACGGAGGCACTTGACAAAGGAAACCGCTTGTTTGTCGGCGGACTGATGGAAATGGAAGCCGATAAGAATTTTTATCCTGATGCCAACTCAAGTATGCGTTTGACTTACGGCACTGTGAGCGATTATATTCCGCGCGACGGAGTTAAGTATAAATATTACACCACTTTACGCGGGTACATTGAAAAAGAAATTCCCGGTGACGATGAATTTGCTGTACCTGCCAAACTGAAAGAACTTTACGAAGCCAAAGATTTTGGCCGTTATGCCGATCAAAACGGCGACTTGCGAACCTGCTTCATTACCAACAACGACATAACCGGTGGCAACTCCGGAAGCCCCGTCATCAATGCAAACGGCGAACTGATTGGAATAGCTTTCGATGGAAACTGGGAAGCCATGAGCGGTGACCTGGCATTTGAAAACGAGATACAAAAATGTATCAATGTTGACATTCGGTTTGTACTCTGGACGATCGATAAAATGGCCGGTGCAAACAACCTCATCGATGAAATGACAATCGTAAATTGAACATTACAATCTACACTGATGGCGCTGCACGCGGAAATCCGGGTCCGGGAGGATACGGGGCAGTTCTTATGTCGGGACAATTCAGAAAAGAATTATCCGATGGATTTGAAATGACTACCAACAACCGGATGGAATTGCTCGCAGTAATTGTCGCGCTGGAAGCGTTGAAAATTGAAAATTCGCAGGTTACAATATATTCCGACTCAAAATATGTAGTTGATGCCGTTGAAAAAGGTTGGATCTGGAATTGGGTTAAAATCAGGTTCAAAGGCAAAAAAAATGAAGACCTTTGGCTTCGTTTCCTGAAAATTTACCAAAAGCACAAAGTGAAATTTGTATGGGTGAAAGGGCACGCTGATATTCCGGAAAACGAACGCTGCGACCAGTTGGCAGTGGAAGCATCGTTGCAACCGCGGTTAAAAAAAGATACCGGCTATCTGGCGAGTCTTGTATAAAATAATATGATTTACCGTTTGCTTACCTATTGGCCATTTTGTGGCAGTCAGTTATGGTCATTTATTGTCATTCGGTTGTGATTTACTGGCAACTTAATGACTACCATATGACTATTGCATGACTTTCTTGATATTAGGTGAATTCACGGATATCCATTAGACATAAAAGGACTGCTGGTAACCAATCATTGCCATTCATTTTCAGAAAGCGGCAGAGCCGCAAAATATTTGTAGTGAAAAAGTAGATAAACGATGGTAAGGTGCAGCGCACCGCAATACTACAAATAAATATGTGTCTATATTTCGATGCTCTGCACCTCTTGTGTAATGCAGCATTAATACTACAAATATCAACGGTGCTCTGCACCTGAAAATGCTTGCTTCATTTTACCGACACCAAACATTGTAGAGCCAAAAACATTACATTTGCCAATAAAATCCATACTGAATGACTGTCCTTTACAATCTCTCCATTTTCATTTACTCCATACTAATACAACTGGCAGCACCATTCAATCTAAAAGCAAGCCAGATACTGAAAGGTCGTCAGCATGTTTTCGATGAATTAACCAATAAAATCAAACACGACCGGCCAATTGCATGGGTTCATTGTGCTTCACTGGGCGAATTCGAACAAGGTCGGCCTTTAATTGAAGCCATCAAAAAGCAACATCCCGAATACCGGATCTTCCTGACTTTTTTTTCACCCTCGGGATACGAAATCAGGAAAAATTACGAGTTGGCCGATTACATCTGTTATTTGCCCGCCGATACCAAAAGCAATGCATGGAAACTGATTAAACTGGTTAATCCTGAAGTCGTTTTCTTTGTGAAGTACGAATTCTGGGTTCACTACATTCAGGAATTAAAGAAACAAAACATTCCACTTTACCTGGTTTCTGCCATTTTCAGGGAAAACCAGTTATTCTTCAAAAATACTCCATGGGGAAAATGGTACCGCAAAATGTTATTTGGGTTCAGTCACTTTTTTGTTCAGGACGAACAATCGGTTAAATTACTGGCCAACATTGGAGTAACCAATGTGACCAATGCCGGAGACACCCGATTCGACCGCGTAGCCGAAATTGCCCGCAACGGGAAAGACATTCCGCTAATTGAAAAATTCAGGGGAAACAGCCAACTGGTAGTTGCCGGGAGTACCTGGAAACCAGACGAGGATTTACTGATTGAATACATTCATGCCCATCCTGAAATTAAATTTGTGATTGCACCCCACGAAACGAAAAAAGGAAACATCGACCGGTTGATAAGTCAGTTGAAAACCCCTGTTATTTGTTATACAGAAGCAACTGCAGAAACGGTTATGAACAAACAGGTAATACTTATAAATACGATCGGTTTGCTTTCCTCAGTATATAGATACGCTGATCTCGCATATATTGGCGGTGGGTTCGGCGTTGGAATTCACAACACGCTGGAAGCTGCTATCTTCGGAATGCCCATCGTTTTTGGACCCAACTACCTGAGATTTAACGAAGCAACTACCATGGCTAAGCTTGGCATTGCCCACCCCGTAAACGATTATTCAGGACTAAAAGCAATACTTGACACATTACTTACAGATACCGGAAAGAGGAAAGAAATCTCTTCGGCCTGTATTAGTTTCACACAACAAAACCTTGGCGCAACAAAATCCATTGTTGGCAAAGTTTTCAACAAACTACACATTTAGGAATTCAAAGAGCAAATTCAGGCCTCATTCAGTCCAAAAAGCTTTATTCCAGCTATGTTGCGAATATTCAATTCTTCATTTTTCGAATAAACAATTTCATTTTTTGTAAACTTTTTTCAACATTCTAATTGTTAGTAGTCTCATTTTTAATATACTAACATCACTAAGTTGATAACTTCTGCATTTAATTCCAAATTTTGTATTCTTTTTTTCGAATGCTCGCCTTATATTGCATACGGCAAAAAAGTCATCACAAAAACTTATTTCGCAACACATATACAACCTTTTAAAAATTATTAAAGATCAAATCTTCAGGTTATGACATTTAAAAACGTGGCAATTGAGCCCCAAACGGGCAAAACGACTTACTCCCCGGACGAAGCTTACAAAGCATCGCAAATTTATTTTAAGGGAGACGACCTTGCTGCAAGGGTCTGGGTAAACAAGTATGCATTGAAGGATTCGTTCGGAAATCTCTACGAACTGACTCCTGATGATATGCACCGTCGCCTGGCTTCGGAAATTGCCAGAATTGAAAAAAATTACGAAAATCCGATGAGTGAAGAACAAATTTTCGCACTTCTGAAAGATTTTAAATACATCGTTCCACAGGGCGGACCGATGACCGGAATCGGCAACGATTTCCAGATTGCTTCGCTTTCAAACTGTTTCGTAATTGGCAACGAAGGACATTCCGATTCGTACGGAGGAATCCTGAAAGTTGATCAGGAACAGGTTCAGCTTATGAAACGCCGCGGAGGTGTTGGCCATGATCTTTCTCATATCAGGCCAAAAGGCTCTCCGGTTAAGAACTCGGCGCTCACCTCAACAGGCATCGTTCCTTTTATGGAACGCTATTCAAATTCAACCCGCGAAGTTGCACAGGATGGCCGTCGTGGCGCATTGATGCTTTCGGTTTCAATCAAACATCCGGATGCAGAATCCTTTATCGATGCAAAAATGGATCAGGGAAAAGTAACCGGAGCGAATGTTTCGGTGAAAATTCACGACGATTTTATGCAGGCCATTGAGGCTGGTGAAAAATACATGACCCAGTATCCGATCGACGCTAAAAATCCGAAATACACCAAAGAAATTGATGCGACCAATCTCTGGAAAAAAATTGTTCACAACGCATGGAAATCTGCTGAACCAGGCATCCTGTTCTGGGATACCATCATCAAAGAATCGGTTCCGGACTGTTATGCCGACCTTGGTTACAAAACCGTTTCGACCAATCCTTGCGGCGAAATCCCTTTGTGCCCATACGATAGCTGCCGTTTGATTGCAGTTAACCTGAATTCGTATGTTGAAAATCCGTTTACCCCGAAAGCAAAATTCAATTTCGAGCTTTTCAAAGAACATGTTGCTTATGCACAGCGAATGATGGACGACATCATTGATCTGGAACTGGAAAAAATCAATGGCATCCTCGGAAAAATTGATGATGACCCTGAAAATGAAGACATCAAACACATTGAACGGTCGATGTGGTTGAAAATTCAGACCAAAGCCAAAGAAGGACGACGTACAGGAGTTGGAATTACTGCCGAAGGTGATATGCTTGCCTCCTTAGGTTTGCGCTACGGAAGCGACGATGCAACTGATTTTAGCGAAGAAATTCACAAAACAGTGGCCGTTGAAGCTTACCGTTCGTCGGTGAACATGGCCAAAGAACGCGGAGCATTTGCAATATACAGCACCGACCGCGAAAAGAATAACCCGATGATCAAACGTTTGCGTACAGAAGACGAAGGATTGTATCAGGACATGGTAAAATACGGCCGTCGCAACATTGCCCTGCTGACCATCGCTCCAACCGGAACAACCAGTCTGATGACCCAGACCACTTCAGGAATTGAACCTGTATTTATGCCGGTTTACAAACGTCGCCGCAAGGTGAACCCGAACGATAAGGACGTAAAGGTTGATTTTGTTGACGAAGTGGGCGACTCATGGGAAGAATACATCGTTTTCCACCACCAGTTCAAAAACTGGATGGAGGTAAACGGACACGACCTGAGCAAAAACTATTCGAACGAAGAACTGGATCTGCTGATTGAAAAATCTCCATACTACAAAGCAACTTCGAACGATGTTGACTGGATGAACAAAGTACGGATGCAGGGAAAAATCCAGAAATGGGTGGACCATTCGATCAGCGTAACCATTAATTTACCAGCCGATGCCGACGAGGATTTGGTAGGAAGACTCTACTTTGAAGCGTGGAAAAGCGGCTGCAAGGGTGTTACTGTTTATCGTGACGGTTGCCGCTCAGGTGTTCTTATCTCGCACAAAAAGGAAGATGAAGCCAAAGACAGCATTTTCCCGACCAAGCGTCCCGTTGAACTGGATGCCGATGTGGTTCGTTTCCAGAATACAAAAGACAAATGGGTTGCTTTCATCGGAACCATTGACGGAAAACCGTATGAAATTTTCACCGGACTTTCGGACGATGAAGACGGAATTTTGCTGCCACGCACCATTACCGGCGGAAAAATCATTAAAAACATTGAACCCGACGGCAGCAAACGGTACGATTTTCAATACGTAAATAAACGTGGATACAAAACCACGATCGAAGGGCTGTCGTACAAATTCAACCCGGTATTCTGGAACTATGCCAAATTAATCTCCGGAATTCTGCGCCACGGAATGCCTATCCACAAAGTGGTTGATACGGTTACCAGCCTTCAGTTTGACAATGAAACCATCAATAGCTGGAAAGCCGGTGTTGCCCGCGCACTGAAAAAATACATTCCGGACGGAACTGCTGCTGCCGGAGCTGTTTGCGAAGAATGTGCCTCACACAATGTGATCTACCAGGAAGGCTGCCTTACTTGTCCCGACTGCGGATCATCCAAATGCGGTTGATAAAATTTCTGAATAAATTATGCTGAAATCAACAGAGGCTGTCCCAAAAAGGCAGCCTCTGTTTGTTTAAAACAATATCAGTTTCTTAACTTTTCGACAACCTGACCATCAAAAATATATCAATAACTATTCGGCTATAACGAATAATTATTGATATATTTGTTCGTTTCAAAAGAATAATAAGCGATGAACAAAGAGCGGTTAAAAGAAATAATGTTTGACCAGAAAGATGTTTTCAATCGAAAAAAGGATCTGATAAAACGTGACATCAGTCTGAATAAATATTTAGATACCAGTCAGGTAGTCATCATTTCCGGCATCCGTCGTTGTGGAAAATCCTCTTTGATGTTTCTCATTAAAGAGGAATTAGGACTCCAGGATCTGGATTACTGTTACTTCAATTTCGATGATGAACGCATCATTCCAGTAATATCCATTTTGGAAGATATATACAATCTACATTTAGAAGTTTACGGAAAAGAACCTGTGCTTTTTTTTGATGAAA
>JAUYEQ010000460.1 GCA_030691295.1 Bacteroidota bacterium | reverse complement strand
AAATGGGTAGATTTTCCGCCGGGAGCAGCGCACAAATCCAATACAATCCGGTTGTCGCTGGTTTCAATTTGCCTGAAAGCCTGCTCCATAAACATCGAACTGGCTTCCTGTACGTAGTAGGCTCCGGAATGAAAAATGGGATCAAGAGTAAACGATGGGCGTTCGTTCAGGAAAATACCGGTTTCGCACCATGAGATTTTTTTCGCAGAAGCAGGCGAACTGAATTTACGTGGATTGGTTCGCAAACTGATGGATGGAACCTGATCGAGCGATTGTACAAAGCGGTCGAAATCAGTCGGAAACTGACTTTTGATTCGATCTAAAAATGCCGCTGGTAATATTTCTGATGTCTTTTCGATGGTATTTTGAGTTTTCTTTTGATATTTGCCGGCAAGATAAAGTGATTGTGCATATAAAACAAATAACGATGGTTGATCAGAATTTAGTTTCGGATTTGAACAGACAGGCCGATGCTGCAAATTTGGTAGAAATGCTGAAAAATGTGGCAAAACAATTTCCGGGGAAAGCAGTATTTACGACCAGTCTGGGGATTGAAGATCAGGTAATAACCGACATGATTTTCAGCAATAATCTGGATATTAAAGTGGTGACCCTTGATACCGGGCGCCTGTTTGAAGAAACCTACAAAGTACTTAACCGGACAATAGAAAAATACGGAAAACAGATTCATGCCTATTTTCCGAAGCACGAATCGGTAGAGAATATGGTGACAGAAAAAGGACCGCTGAGCTTTTATTTGTCGGTTGAAAACCGCAAGGAATGCTGCAACATCCGCAAAGTTGAACCACTTGGACGTGCTTTGGAAGGAATGGAATGCTGGATTACCGGTCTACGTGCATCACAATCGGATAATCGACACGATCTCGACTTTTTCGTTTGGGATGCCGGATTTAAGCTGATAAAATGCAATCCGCTTTTACATTGGTCGCTCGAAGATTGCCAGGAATATGTGAAGAAAAACAATGTTCCATACAATGTTTTGCACGATCGTGGTTTTGTGAGTATCGGTTGCGCTCCCTGCACACGTGCTATTCAGCCTGGCGAAGATTTCCGTGCCGGACGCTGGTGGTGGGAGAACAATTCGAAGAAGGAATGCGGGCTGCATACACATCAGGAGTAGATCTATTTATCCCGAATCTCTCTTCCAAACGGTGTCAGCGCGAGCGATACCAATTTAAAATGTTGTTTTGCCCAGGGAATGCCAATAATGGTGATACCAAGCAACAACCCAAAAATTAAATGAGTCAGGGCAATCCAGATTCCGCCAATAAGTAACCAGATTATATTCATGATGGTGGAAAGACATCCCGGCGAACCCGGACTTAACCCAATGGTTTTTCCAAATGGCCAAAGCGCCAAAAATGCCAACTTAAACGCCTGAATTCCAAATGGAATCCCGATGATGGTGATGCACAGCAAAAAGCCCGCAACCATGTATTCCAGAAAAACCAGAAACCCTCCAAAGATAAACCAGATCAAATTTCCAAGTGTGCCCATGTTGTGTTGTTTTAAATTTCGGTTTTAAAAGTACATCTTTTGAATCAATCTGTTTCTTTAATTTTAAATCTTCGTCAGCTTCCATTTTCCTTTCCTGAAAAAATACCAGGCCGTCAGTGTGAGGGCCGATTCGGCGGCAACGATGGCAATGCAAATTCCTTCGATATTCATATCCAGTACAATGGCAAGCAGGTAGGCCAGTGGTATTTCGAAAAGCCAAAAGCAGAAAAGGTTAATTTTTGTTGGGGTGACGGTATCACCGCTGCCATTAAATCCCTGAACCAGCACCATCCCAAATGCATAAAACACAAAGCCGTAACTGATAATTTGCAGGCTCTTTGCTCCACTTTCAACTACTGCCGGATCGTCAATGAAAATCCGGATAAATGGTTCAGGAAAAATGGCAAAGATCAAACCGATTGATCCGAGCAATACCATATTTGTAAAGGCGGTAATCCAAACTGTTCGTTCAGCCCTGTCGGGTTGTTTGGCGCCAAGGTTTTGTCCAACCAATGTCGATGCGGCGTTGCTCAATCCCCACGAGGGCAGCAAGGCAAAAACCACCACGCGGATGGCGATAGTGTATCCTGCCAGAACTTCTGCGCCCAATTCAGAAATAATCCTGAAAAGGGCAATCCAGCTTGAGGTTGCGATGATGTATTGCAAAATTCCTCCTGCTGACAACCTGAACAACTTAAACATCACTTTAAGTTTTATTCTCACATGGTGCAGTTCAAGCCTGATTCGCTTGTGTCCTTTAAATAGTAAATAGAATTGATAGCAGACTGCCAGTCCACGGCCAATGGTGGTGGCAATTGCAGCACCCATCAGTCCCAATTCAGGAAAAGGACCGATACCAAAAATAAGCAGCGGATCGAGTACGATGTTGAATAGGTTGGCCATCAGCAAAACACGCATCGACACAGCTGCGTCGCCCGAACTACGGAAGACTGCATTGATGATGAACAGCAACATGATGACTGAATTTCCGCCGAACATGATGGCAGGATACAAATATCCGGCTTCTGCCATTTCTTCGGAAGCGCCCATCAGTAACAAAAATTCTTTTGCGTAAATGATACCCGGAACCGTGATGAGCAGCGAAACTGAAAAACCGGCAACAATTGCCTGAAAAGCAGCCATTCCGGCTTTTTCTGATTTTTTCTCGCCAATCCGGCGGGCAACCAGTGCGGTCGTTGCCGTACTCAATCCCATGCCGATGGCATAAACAATGGTCATTGATGATTCTGTAATTCCCACTGTGGCAACCGCATCTGCCCCAAGTTGGGATACAAAAAAGATATCGACCACAGCAAATATCGATTCCATAATCATCTCCAAAACCATCGGAATGGAAAGAATGAGCAACGCTTTTCCAATGCTGTCGCTGGTGAAATCGCGGTCACTTCCTGCGATAGATTCTTTGATGTCGGTCCACAATGACTTAAACCGAATGGACAACGCTTTTTTACTGGGCATGAAATAATATTATTTTAAACATTGAACCTGATAACAACTAAAATGTTACAGATTAAAAAATATATAATGAAGCTTAAACTACTATTTTTTGCCGTCGCATTGACTGTAATTTTTTCTTCCTGCAAAAATGATCCAAACAGACTTTCTGTAATCAATTCTGAATCTTTTCATGAAAGTATAATTCACGTTGATTTTCAACCGGATCAAACCACCACTGTTTTGGATTCTTTGGCAGAAGATTCTGTCCGGCAAATTTATACGAAGGAACAATATAATACACTCAATCAAATTGAAGAAATGCTTTCGATGGCTGAAAAAATCCGCAAATCGGGTTCCGACAGCCTATGGACAGTACTTTCAAATAGGTGGAATGAATTCAATGTTGAAATCACCGGAAATGGGCAGGCTAATTCAGCAACTAACAAAGTTTTTCCTGAAGCGATTTCCAAATGGGCAGAATTGAATGTCGCTTTGGTCAAACTTTCAGGCGAAGTAAGGTTTGGCGATGCAATAGAAAAAATGTTGCATGGACCGGAAAATAGTTTGATTTCTGAGCGGCTCTTAAAATCAGTTATTTATACCCATGTTGACGATAAAATTTTCATCAACATCATTGGCCCGTCGTCGATGGAATATCAGCACACTACTGGTGGAAATGTCAGGCTAATGCAGGAAACAGATTATCCTGAAGGTGATGTAATGACTTTGAAAAGCAAATGCGGCGACAAACGTTTCATGGATGTTTTTATCCGGATTCCTTCGTGGGCGGTAAATCCAACGGTTACCCATGGCAATGTGAAATATGTTGCACGACCTGGCGAATACACTCAGATTTCGAGAAAATGGAAGGATGGCGATGAGTTTATGGTTGATCTGAAAAATTAACAAGTCCGTTGCATAAATGCAACGGCAAAGGATATTGCTTTGATTATTAGTTTTGCAATTATCCTTTGCCGTTTGGCTTTAGCCAACGGACGCAATATAATTTCTTTTTATCCCATCGAATGCAGCGAAATGTGGTTTCCTTCGGTGTCCTCAAAAACAGCGTAATAGCCAATTTCTTCGGTGATCAGGGTTTTTGGGGTAATGATTTCTCCACCAGCAGCAATTACACGGTTTAAAACAGTCAGCAAATCGTTACCGCCGTTCAGGTAAACTTTTGTTCCGAGTGCGGTTGGTACAAATCCATCGCCTTGAACAATTGCCCCACCGACACCCTGAGAATCAGCATCCATTGGCAAAAATCCCATTCTTAGCGAACCCATCATCATTTCGGTCATTTCGTAGTCGTAAATGCGGGAATAAAATTCCTTTGCGCGGTCGAAATTCAGTACAGGAATTTCAAACCAATTGATTGAATTTGTCATCTTTTCCATGGTCATTATTTTTTAAGTGTGAACCTAATAACAATTACGAAGTTGACAGGGTTTGGTTCGGGTTAAACTCATGGTATTTTTATATAAAATATTCATGCGGACGATTTTTTCAGGTACATTCATTTATCTTTGTGGGCATTCAAAAAAAAGCAAGCTATGAGCGAACGTCCTTTAATTTTAATTACCAACGACGATGGGGTAACTGCAAAAGGTATTACAGAACTTACCGAAGTAATGCGCCTTTTTGGCGATGTGGTGGTGGTTGCACCGGATAGTCACCGGTCGGGAATGTCGAATGCAATCACGGTTGATCATCCGATTCGTGTGACAAAAACGGTTGACGAAGAAGGATTTCAGGTTTACAAATGCACCGGCACGCCGGTCGATTGTGTTAAGCTTGCTTTTAATCAGTTACTCGACCGGAATCCCGATTTTGTAGTTTCCGGAATCAATCACGGATCAAATTCATCCATTAGTGTTGTTTATTCAGGAACGATGGGCGGCGCTTTGGAAGGCTGTATCCATGGCATTCCATCAATAGGTTTTTCATTGAACGATTACGATCACGAAGCAGATTTTTCGCGCGCAAAAATATATGTAGCCCGTGTATTTCAGCAAGTTGCCGAAAATGGACTTCCACCGTTTGTTTGCCTGAATGTAAACATTCCCAAAGGTGAAATCAAAGGCATCCAGGTGTGCCGGCAAACTTCAGGAAAATGGGTGGAAGAGTACGACCGGCGAACAGATCCGCATAAACGGGAGTATTTCTGGATGACGGGTTATTTTAAAAATTTCGAGGTGGATGTTGAAGAAACCGACATTGCCGCACTCGAAAATGGATTTGTTTCGATAGTTCCGGTCAGTGCTGATATGACTTGCTATCAGACATTTGAAAGCATGAAAAGCTGGAGATTTTAACATTGCCGCACTCGAAAATGGATTTGTTTCGATAGTTCCGGTCAGTGCTGATATGACTTGCTATCAGACATTTGAA
>JAUYEQ010000450.1 GCA_030691295.1 Bacteroidota bacterium | reverse complement strand
CCGTACAGGGAATCAAAGATTATCATTCAGAAAAAACCAAAATACCTGCCGATCAGTGGACTTTTATCGGGCTGGTGCATTCGGTCGCCGACAATCAGATCAGTTTTTACATGAACGGCGAACGAACTGAAACGATCTCTTTGTTAACGCCTTATGTGCAATCGGATTATACGATGTTGATCGGGAGCAACCTGTGGGAGGAATTTTTTGCAGGCTACATTCACGAAATCAAAATATGGGACAGGGAATTGAATGAAGAGCAAATCCGGAGTGAATTTTTATCGGAAAACGAGACCAAACATCCGGTTTCTGCAGGCTGGATAATTAGTATTACAATTCTGCTGATGCTTTTTGGAATCCTATTATTCAGGCTGAAACGGACAAAAAGAACATCCGAAGACTTTGTAAAAACACAGGAAGTTCCTTTGCCTGATCAAAAAATAAATATTACTTCCACTGTTCCGATCAATCATGAACAAATCAATTGTTTTGGTGGCTTAAAAGTATTCAACAGCGAAGGGAAAGACATCAGCTTAAAATTTTCTCCCAAAATAAAACAACTGTTCGTGCTCATTTTGCTGCACAGTGGGTCACTTGAAAAAGGCATCAGCTCTAAAAAACTGTCAGATTATTTATGGCCGGGAATGAGTGTGCCAAAAGCAAAAAATATTCGTGGCACAAATATTCAGAACCTGAAAGCCCTGCTTGCTTCGTGTTCAGAAATGAAACTGGTTTTTCAGGATAAACTCTGGAAGTTTGAATTTGCCGATGGCTATTTTATTGACCTGTTTTATGTTGAGGCAAAGCTGAATGAATCCCTGACTTCTGATACTGAAAATATTAAAAAGGAACTGCCTGAATTGCTGCTCATTTTGAAAAAAGGAACGCTCTTCCCAAACATGAGCGAATCGTGGGTCGATCCGTATGTTGACCGCATGAGTGACCGGATCATTGAGTTTGGGCTCAAAATATTCCGTTTACTTCCTGAAGAGAAATTCGAATCCATACTCCTTGATATGGCAGAAGTTATCAGTATCAACGATCCGCTGAACGAACCCGCTTTGCGCGGGAAAATCAGCATTCTGATCCGTCAGGGAAAATTAAGCCTGGCACATTCAGTTTTTGATAATTTCATTAAACTCTATTTTGAAATTTATAAGGAAAAGTACCCCAACGATTTCAGGTCTTTGGTTGACAATGGAAATGTTTTAGCCAGAGACTAGAGTCACACTTCGGCATGATGGTTTTTTTGATATCCGTAAATCACCCAATGTCAATTATTTATTGTCATATTTTTAAAACTACTCACCCACTCGTCCGCAAGCGGACGTCCCCCTCTCTTTCAAAAAGAGAGGGGGAAAGCATCGCAGATGCGAGGGGGTGAGTATGGTTTTTTGTACAATCATGATATAAAACATACCGTAACCTGCCCACATTACCCCATTTATTACCCCTCATTTTACACATCAGATGCTTTTTTTGCAGTAAATTCATCGAATTAAAAAATCATAGCATATGACTGAAAAAATCAACAATCGGCGCGATTTCCTGAAGAAATCGCTGTTTGCTGCTGCCGGTATAACCATTATTCCGCGGCATGTGCTGGGCGGAAACGGTTTTCTTGCCCCAAGCGATCAGTTAACCAAAGCCATCATCGGAGTTGGCGGAATGGGTCAGGGTCACATCGTTTACGAAGGCACGCGCCTGCTTGCCATTTGCGATGTGGATAAAAACCACCTGAACAGCACCCTTCAAAAAGTGGGATCAGAGGTGAAAGGATATTCCGATTTCCGTGATGTATTGATTCGTCCGGACATCGACATTGTGCACATTGCCACTCCGCCACACTGGCACGGAATTATGTCGGTAATGGCTGCGCAGGCCGGTAAAGATGTTTGGTGCGAAAAACCAATGACCCGCACCATCGGCGAAGGCAAACGGGTGGTGGAAGCCATCAATGCTACCGGAAAAATGTTCCGGCTAAATACCTGGTTCAGGTTTAAAGACAATTTCTACGGATTGGGCACGCCTGTTAAACCGCTCAAAAAAGTAGTTGAAAGCGGTGTTTTGGGCTGGCCTTTGAAAGTGACGATCAGCGGCGTGACCGGTTTCGACTGGAAATTCTACTGGGTTGGAAAACCAAACCTGACACCGGAACTTATTCCTTCTGAATTGGATTACAACATGTGGCTCGGGCCTGCTCCCCAAAAACCATACAATGCACACCGCGTTCACCAGACTTTCCGCGGATACTGGGATTACGACGGAGGCGGTTTGGGCGATATGGGACAGCATTACATCGATCCGGTTCAGTATTTTTTGGGGAAAGACAATACCAGTCCGGTGAAGGTTGAAGTGGACGCACCGCAACAGGATTACGATGCGATCGGAACCTGGAGAAAAATAACCTACACCTACGCAGACGGATGCCAGATTATTCTGGACGGCGAAAACAAGGACCAGAGCGCTGCATACATCGAGGGTCCAAAAGGCAAGATTTACAAAGGTTTTAAATCAGACATTCCAAACCTGAACGCGCTGATTGATACGCTTCCTGATCCTGAACCACAAATCGGACTGTTCAGCGAATCGGTGAAAACACGCAAAAAATTTGCACTGAACGAAATAAACGGACACCGCTCTGGAACCATTGTAAACATGGGCGTTATTGCATTACGGTTGGGCCGCACACTCGAATTCGATCCGGTTTCTCAAACCTTCATCAACGACGACGAAGCCAACAGGCTCATCGATCAGCCGATGCGGGGAGAGTGGAGGATCTGAAAAAGTTCCACCCTTCGATAAGCGTTCGACTGAGCTCACGCCGAAGTCTCAGGGCAAGAGTTTCAGGTTCAAAGTTCCAAGTTGACATTACTTGGAAATTGGATATTGATCATTCGTTATTGGATATTTTTTAGTTCAAGGTTTCAAATTGGATGCTGTGCATGAGATCTCCAATAATTAACAAACTTATCCTTTGCCGTTCGGCTTTAGCCAACGGAAGAAAATGAAAAAAGCGGGGGCCGTCCGCGGAAAATGATCTTCAGAGACGAAATCATCTTTCGGGCGGAATAGCAAAAACAATTGATAAAGAGAATTTAAAACTAACAATATGAAGAACATTACAAAGAATATATTGACCGTTTTGCTGGCCCTTTTCCTGATGGCGCCTGCTTTTGCGCAGGATAACCGCCGTTTGGAAACAAAAGTTGCCGATGTGCTGGCACAGTTTCCGGCACAAAATGGCGATCACACCAGCAAGCTGATGCTTCAGATGATTGAAACCGGGGCACCTGGAATTGCCAAATTTTGTGACATGATTGTTCCTCCCGGAACCGGAAATGACACGCAAGCCCGGATGGCTTTGGAAAGTCTGGCCCAATACGCCGGAGCGCCAAACCGCGAAAAAGACCGTATGCTGGTCGAATCGGCTTTACTTGCAGCACTCGAAAAAGCATCGGACAAGGAAGTAAAAGCTTTTTTTATCCGCAGGTTGCAATATTGCGGAGGTTCTGAAACAGTTGTAAGTATGGGTAAATACCTGAACTCGGCTGATTTGTACGATCCGGCACTTTCGACACTAAAAAGCATCGGAACAGTCGAAGCAGGTGCAGTAATCCTGATAAATACACCCGGCAAAAAGGACTTGCAACAGCTTGCAATGGTAAAAACATTGGGTCAGTTGAGATACCAGCCAGCCGAACCTTATTTAATCGGGTTAACCAAATCTGCCAATGTTCAGTTGCAGAAACAGATACTGGCTGCATTGGCCAATATTGGCGGGAAAGAATCCTATAAAACTTTTACAACTGTTGCAAAATCTGCCAAATTTCAACCCGACCAGGCAGAAACCATGATTGCTTATCTTCAGTATGCCAAACGCTTGGCCGAACAAGGCGAAACAAAACTAAGCAATAAGTTGTGCGCTTCCGTGATGAAAAAATGCATTGAGGACAATCAGTTGATTTATCGTTCATCGGCGCTGGCAGTTCCGGGTTTTGGCAACAACGAATTGTTCCTGAAAGAAATTCAGCATAAAAATAAAGTGTATCGCAATGCAGTTTTGACCAACGCAGCTACCGGACTAAACAGTGGAAACATCGGCTCATGGAT
>JAUYEQ010000446.1 GCA_030691295.1 Bacteroidota bacterium | reverse complement strand
ACAGCTTGTTGAGTATATCTTCGATCATTTGGTTTTTAAAATTAGCTGAAACCGTTCGATCGACATTTACCAACTTACTATTGTAGAGAAAGAAGAATTCACTGTTGTCTTCAATCTTGTCAAGCACCTCTTTTACCGCCGCATCCTTGAGATGAAGGGATATTCGGGTACTCTGAGAGTAAGTCCCAGTAGCCATCAATTGACTGATGGCAATAAACAAAAGAACCATTGTTAACTTCATAGTCATCCAGATTTTTCGGAGATGGGCATTTTTTGTGCACCTCCGCATTAAACGGAACATTTTTTCCATAACTTTGAAATGATTTTAGTTAATTACTATTTATCACGGGTACCCTTCTACTAAAAGGATAACCGCATTTTTTACCGGGGTTGGTGCTGCAAACATCTTCCCCGGTTTTTTTTATACTTTCTTTTTATTCATCAGGTAAACTTTTTGTTTGGAATATTCCCCGTTTGGCAATAGCATGTTGTCAATAACCTGATAATCGATCGGCGCTGAAATTTTCAACAAATTCAATACCTGGGTAAGGTTTTCGTTCCTGAATGTAGCTTTATAGGCATAGTTTTTAATTTCAGGATCGTTAATTACAATCTCAACATTGAACCAACGACTTAACCGTCTGACAACATCTTCCATTTTATCGTCGCGAAAAATAAGGTTGCCATCGCGCCATGCAATATATTTGTCAACTTCAACCTCTTCTGCCAGCACTTGTTGATTTTCATCCAGGTAAACGACTCTTTGGCCGGGATTCAGGGTGCCAAACACTTTCTTTACCTGATCAATTTCAGAAAATAAACTGACCTTTCCTTCTACAAGTACTACCTCTGCCTGTTTTTCGTCATCATAGCTCACCACGTTGAACGATGTGCCTAAAACTTCTATATTGAGATCTTTGGCCTTTACAAGAAAAGGTTGATTTTCATTTTTTGTCACCTCGAAAAATGCTTCGCCGCTTAATTTCACCTCCCGCAAGTCGCCGGTAAATAGACTTGGAAATTGCAACGCAGAACCTGAATTCAACCAAACTTTTGTACCGTCGGCCAATTCAAACTGGGCTACCATTCCCTGTCTTGAAGAGATGGTTTGCATCACCACATGTGCTTCCTGTTGATTTTTTAATGAAATGTTTCGTATGGAAATATATCCCGAATAGATCAGCAAAGGAAGCAGCAGAATTGCTGCGGCTCGCTGAATAGAAATCCACCACTTTGTAGTTTCCTGATTTGAAATTCTTGTGTTGATTTTTTTTAAGGCTTCGAAAGAGTTAAACTGCTCCATTTCGTGCAAGAGCGGCATTGCTTCCCAGGCTTTCTTGCTTTCCTGAAATATAATTTCGTTTTCCGGTGATTCTGATCTCCATTCATCAATCATCGCCCGGTCTGTATCCTGAAGTTCGCCTGAAAAATACCCTGGCAACAGCTCTTCAATTTCACTACATCCACGCTCCATTTTCCTATTCCGTTTATGTGAACAATCTGATTAATTTTCCTCTTCAGTAGTAAGACGACTATAATCGATTTCACACATATACGAAAATTGATTTTTTACCAGATCAACAAAATGAATAGCCAAAATGGGAGAAATTCTGCCAGTTCTTTTCTGAGAATTTTAAGGGAGTTTGATACCTGTAACTCAACCGTACGTTTGGAAAGATCCAGTTTTTCAGCTATTTCCTGATTTGACAATCCATTCAGACGGCTTAATTCAAAAATTTCGCGGCAACGGGGAGGTAGTTTCGCCAAACTCGTTTGAATAGCCTGACGGAGTTCGGATTCAGCAAAGAAATGCTCCGTTGAATCGTCTTCTTTATCTGAGGAAAATAGCAGATAAGTCCGGTACTTTTCTATGATCTTATGATGTTTTTGATAGTCGAGGCAGCGATTTTTAATAGCGGTAAAAAGATAAGATTTCAACGATGATTTAATTTTTAAGCGGGGACCTTCCACCCATAGATAGACAAAAAAATCCTGTACCAGGTCATCAACCGAATTGCGGTTGTCGATATATTGCATTGAAAAGGAACAAAGGGATGAGTAATAATAATTGAAAACGTAATCAAAAACTACTCTATCATTTCGTTCAAGTCCTTCTATAATGATGAGATCTTTCAAGGCGATTTCGTTGGTTGCGCACAAAACTAAGAATAATCGAACTTAAAATCTACACCAGTGAGATTTTTAGAAGATTCTAAATGAACCGACTTTATCCGGACACTCTAATCCCGATATATCGGGAAGTTACCTTGCAGATATTTTCGGATTAAATCTTCAAGATAAACACTGCTTTTCATTCTTTTAAGGTAAAGCTCCCGTTTAAGTGCTTCAATTTTTGATGAAAATGTTTCAGAATAAACCACTTTCCAGGGCCTTCCTGATTTGGTTGATAGCACGGCCCCCGCATTATGGCGGATCAATCGTTCGTTGACATCGGCACAACTTCCAATGTAGTTACGATCGCGGGTTTCGCTGTAAAGGATGTAAATGAAGTGTTCCATGGAATCTGTATTTGTAAGGATTAAAAATAGCAAAAGGCAGCCACATTTCTGTAACTGCCTTTATTTTAATGTAGCGAGAGGCGGGCATGATCCGCCGACCTCGCGATTATGAATCGCGCGCTCTAACCAGCTGAGCTACCTCGCCATTAATTTTATTTGAACTTTACAAAGCAAAGATGAACAAATCACTCCTTTTTTGCGGTTGCAAATATAGTACTTTATTTTTTCGCCCACCATCCGGGAAGAAAAAAAATAGCTTATTTTTATGGGTATGGAATTTATAAACTTTGTATCTTAGGTTTTAATTCCATATATTGCAGCAAATCAAATTATCTATGGCTGGGAAATCAAAATTACAATTGGAATTTATTATTAATTGCTCGCCCAAAGTATTCTTTAACAGGCTGAGTACTGCATCAGGACTAACTGAATGGTTTGCTGACGATGTTCGTGTCAAAGGAAATTTGTTCACATTTGTTTGGGGAGAAACCGATCAGATTGCAGAAAAGAAAATGCACAAGGAAAATAAAATGGTTCGTTATGAATGGCTGGACGATGATATGGAAAAGGATGAAAACTACTTTGAGTTTAACGTTACGCAAGACGAACTCACCAACGATGTTTCGCTTATAATTACAGATTTTGCTGAGGAAGATGAAATTGATGCAACAACTGACCTGTGGAATACCCAAATTACCAAACTAAAACAATTGCTTGGTTCCTGACGCAGGAATATCTCCGGGATTACTGAAATAGCAGAACAAAACCCTTCATTATATTGTATCCGTACTTTCTTGAGTGTTATTCGTTGAATTCTGAATATCCGATTAATTAAATCAGGCTCAACAGCCTGTTTTTCTTTTTAATTCTTCAAAATACCTTAGTTTTGTATCGTTAATTAGGCAAGTTAAAGAATGAAGCGATTACACCGGTTTGTCATTAAAAGCTTTTTGGGTCCTTTCTTTATGACCTTTTTTATTTGTGTGTTTATCCTGCTGATGCAATTTCTGTGGAAATACATAGATGACATGGTTGGGAAAGGTCTGGAATGGAAGATAGTGCTGGAATTACTGACATATGCTTCTTTCGGACTCGTGCCACTTGCATTTCCCCTTGCCATGCTTCTCGCATCTATTATGACCTTCGGCAATCTGGGCGAAAATTACGAATTGGTTGCCATGAAAGCATCGGGAATTTCACTTTTCCGGATTATGAAGCCTCTTTTTGTGGTTGCAATGGTTCTAACTTCGATTGCCTTCTATTTTTCCAACAATATCCTTCCAAAGACAAATCTGGAATTTTATGCCCTACTTTATAGTGTGAAGCAACAGAAACCGGAAATGGTAATTAAGGAAGGTGTTTTTTCGAATGATTTGGAGGGCTACAGTATTAAAGTGGAACGCAAAGGACGAAACAACAATATGCTGTACGATGTAATGATCTACAACCATACCACGAATGATGGAAATTTGAATGTGACGGTGGCAGATTCGGGAAAGATGGAAATTACAGCGGATAAAAAATTCATGTCTGTTACCTTGTTCGACGGGCAAAGTTATGCCGACCAAAAAGAGAACAGATCAACCAATGAAAAGCGATACCCTTTCAGACGCGAATCATTTAAAAAGGAAGTCATCAACATCAGTTTGCGCGATTTTGAGTTCAACAGGAAAGATGAAAAGCTGTTTAGCAATGGCGCCAGAATGATGAATACCAGTCAATTACAAAATCAGGGAGATTCATTATTCATGGATTATAAAATCCGTCTTTGGCGGTTTGTTACTTCCTTAAATTATCAGTCCGATATCAGCCGCCAGGTCTCGTGGCTTGCTATGCCTTTCGATTCAATGCGGGTAAACCCAATGATCAAGCCTGATACCATCGTTGACATCGACAAAATACTGCCTGCTTTAAGCACTTTTGAAAAAGAAGAACTATACCAGCGAGCCATCGGAAATGTGCGTAGTAACTCACATTTGATAACTCAGCAGATGGATGAAATGTACACCCGAAAAAAAATGGTAAACAACTATCCGATGGAGTGGCACCGCAAATTTACGCTTTCTATAGCCTGTCTTATTTTCTTCTTTATCGGTGCGCCGCTCGGAGCAATTATCAGGAAAGGAGGGCTGGGTATGCCGGTTGTAGTTTCAATCCTGCTTTTTATTGCCTATTACATATTAATGATAACGGGAGAAAAATTTGCGCGTGAAGATGCATGGTCGATGATGTCGGGAATGTGGTTCGCCTCCCTGGTTTTTCTACCACTTGGAATCTGGCTGACATATAAAGCTGCTACCGATTCGAGCATCATGAATATTGAAAGCTATCAATTGTTCTTCAAGAACCTGCTGAAAATGAAATTTCCAAAGCGTCAAAAACCTGAAATTTAAGCTGATGCGAATACTACAATTAATGAAC
>JAUYEQ010000440.1 GCA_030691295.1 Bacteroidota bacterium | reverse complement strand
TAACTTAATTCATGAAGGTCTCGGAGAAGTGACTTCGTTTCCTGGTGACATCATGGTGGACACCATGAACAATAACCTGAGAATTGCACTTCAGAAATCGTCCGTTTTAACCGATCTGAAACTGCAAGATAACGGATTCAGTTTACTCACACTGCATCGGGATTATAACGTGGACAATCCGGCCATATTAAATAATTTATTGAATCAGTTGGGGCAATTAGGCGTAGATATAATCTTCCCGGTTCATCCCCGTACCAGAAAGATGCTGGGCTCTTTACCGGGTATTCCCGGAAATATTGTAGTTACAGAACCTGTTGGTTATCTGGATTTCATTACCCTCGAAAATGCTTCAACAAGAATCATCACAGATTCAGGTGGAATTCAGAAAGAAGCTTATATTTTAAAGAAGCCATGCATCACTTTGCGCACCGAAACCGAATGGGTTGAAACGGTGGAAGAAAAGTGGAACTTGCTAATCTCGCCGACAGATATGGAAATAGCCTCGAAAATAAATGCTTTTGTCACTCCTGAAAAGCAAAATCCGGTATTCGGTGAAAATGTAACCGACAAAATGATAGCCATTATAAACACAATAAATTAAGTGGCAATATTTCAAACTCACCCCCATCACACTTTTGGTGTTCTGCCCACTCTCTTGAAAAAGCTACTCTTTATACACAAGTATTGATTTAATAAAATCCATGGTGTAAAATGCGTTTCGTTAAACAGAAATTAAACAAAGTAGATTAACATTGAGCCTGGTTCCCCTTAATTCAATGTCTTAAAAAAACCTTATTTTTAAAGAAAAAAACCTCAGTAGAAATTACAAAACCAATATAGTCGAACCTTATTACCTTATTTATGAAAGTCGAATACAACAAACAACAACCTGTACACACATTTTGTGTTTACCACTTTACACGGGTAACCTTTGATTGTCGATGCACACAGGGAGCGTATCGAAAAATACATCACAGGAATAGTTAAAAACAATGAAAGTCACCTCTATGCTATTTATGCGAATCCTGAACACATGCATTTTCTTATCTCACGCTCACCAAATATTTCTGAGGAAGCAATCGCAACAATAGCGGCGAATAGCTCGGAGCGGTTTATTAATGAGAATAAATTTTGTCAGGGCAAATTTAAATGGCAAGATACCTGTTCTGCTTTTTCGGTATCGAAAGGGGATGTTAGAAAAGTATGTAACTACATTCTTAATCAGCCAGAACATCATCGAAAGCATAGTTACATGGAAGAATATGAAGCATTTATCAAATTCTATCAAAAGACAATCAATCCAAAATAAGGTAATAAGGTTGTGGACTGTCAACATGGATTTTCTACTGAGGTTGCCAATTAAAATAAGGTTTAAAGAAAAGGCGATCAATGTTATTTGGATACGGGCTCACTCAAAAAGATGTGTATAAAGAGTAGCTTCAAAAAGAGAGGGGGAAATGCCGCCTGCGGACTTCGGGGTGAGTTAATTGTTATACGCGACAATAAATTATTTCACTTACTTATATCGTCAATAGTAAATTTATAAATAGTAAATATCTTCAATGGCTCGATTTCTAAACGACCGCAGGCAAACTAAAGGGAAAATCCCTGGTTCAATTATCCATTTGGGAACCAAAAAGGTTGACCGCCCCAAGCTTCGACTCATGCATTACACACCGGAAGACATTGTTGAAACGGAACCGGATAACCTGGAAGTCTGCAAAGCAGCTATTGCTGAAAATTCGGTGACCTGGATTAACATTGATGGGTTGCATGATGCCGAAATGATCCAAAAATTGGGAGAATTGTTTACTGTTCATGGCCTTTTGCTCGAAGATATGCTCGATACCGGTCAGCGTCCCAAATTTGCTGAAACCGAGGAATTGATTGTGATCATTTTAAAGGCGCTTGATTACGATGATAAAACCCAGAAGCTCAGTTCTGAACAAATTTCTTTGATTCTGGACGATACTTACCTCATTACACTTCAGGAGCGCACGGGCGACCAGTTTGACCATATTCGCGAGCGAATCAGAAAGGGCAATGGCAGAGCCAGACGAAAGAGTGCTGATTACCTCACCTACCTCTTGTTAGACACCATTGTCGATAATTACCTGATTAACATCGAAGAATTAGGCGACATCATTGAAAAACTGGAGTCCCGGATTTTTCTGCCCAAACAAAAAGGACTGATGCAGGAAATATACAAGCACAAAACCGAAATAAATTTTTTGAGAAAAAACATTCGTCCTGTCAAAGATATTGTAATACATCTGATCGAAAATGAATCGGGTTTTATTGCCGACGACAACCTGAAATACTTTCGCGACCTGAAGGACTTGATTATACAGGCAACGGAAACCATCGAGATTTACCAGTTAATGCTGAACGACCAAATGATGATTTACCATGCCACATTGGATAGCAGAGCCAACGAAATCATGAAAGTGCTGACTGTTTTCTCCGCTTTCTTTATCCCATTAACTTTTTTAGCAGGCGTCTATGGTATGAATTTCGAACATTTTCCTGAACTGAAATTTAAATTCGGATACCTGTATTTCTGGATCATTTCATTACTGATCACCTTCAGTTTACTTGTTTATTTCAGAAAGAGAAAATGGTTTTAACGATTGAAGGCCATCAGGATTAAGTCACCGATTGTTGTTAAACATCCTAAATAAATTTCAGCCAAAGTTGCTGCGAATACTGAAATACCTACATTTGGTTGCTAACAATAAAACCAAACCTATGCCAGCAATTTCCCCCGACCAACCTTCCACACGGTTGCTTTCGCTCGATTTCTTTCGCGGTTTAACAATGTTTCTGCTCATTGCAGAAGGAACAGGTCTTTGGTGGACATTGGTTCAGGATCCAATTCAAGGTACTTTTCTTGAACATTTTTTCATTCAGTTTGAGCACCATGAGTGGCATGGACTTCGGTTCTGGGATCTGATACAGCCATTTTTCATGTTTATTGTTGGGGTTGCGATGCCATTTTCCTACAGAAACCGAGTTTCGAAAGGTGAATCCCATGGAACAATTACACGTCACATTATACAGAGGTCGTTCATCCTGCTGGCATTTGGCGTTGGACTGCACTGCGGATACAATAAAAAACTTGTCTGGGAACTTTGGAATGTGCTGTCACAACTCGCGGTTACCATTCCGATTGCATATTTCCTGATGAAATATCCGGCTAAAGTGCAACTGGCAGTTTCGGTATTTCTGCTGCTGATAACCGATTTATTGTACCGGAATTTCCCAGTAGAAGGGTACAATCAGCCTTGGATAATCGACAAAAATTTCGGAAGCTGGATGGACATGGTTTTAATGGGAAAAATTAACAATGGCGGAGGTTGGGTTGCAATTAACTGCCTGCCAACTGCCGCACATACCATTTGGGGAGTGCTGGCCGGACAGCTTTTGATCAAGGATGTTAGCCAAAACAACAAGTTTAAGACTCTTTTGATTGCCGGCGCCATTGCCCTGATTATAGGATTCGGACTCGATTGGACTGGAATTACACCAATTATAAAACGAATTGCAACCGCTTCATTTGTTTTTGCATCCGGAGGTTGGGCGCTCATCGGCCTCGCACTAAGTTATTGGCTGATTGATATCAAGGGATATAAAAACTGGATTTTCATATTTACGGTTGTTGGCACCAATTCCATTTTTATTTATGTGTTTTCCCAGACGGTTGGAGGTCAGTGGTTGAATAAATTCATAGCCATATTCTCAAAGGGAATACTTCAGTGGACCGGAGCGTCAGATTTTGTATTGAATTTTTTTACCTGTCTGGTGATTCTTGCTGCCGAATGGGGTCTCTGTTATTGGCTGTTCAAAAGAAAAATATTCTTGAGTCCAGTCCGATAACCCTGTTTTTCTCAAATGATTGAGAATTGGATATTTTCGGAACTTGACAGATTGTTTTGCA
>JAUYEQ010000438.1 GCA_030691295.1 Bacteroidota bacterium | reverse complement strand
TATCAGCCTGGTTGATGGAACCCAAATGTCGGTGGGTAAACCAACATTGCCGTTGGATAAAAGATGGATGGCCTGGGTCATTATCGCGTATGAAGCAAGGTAACTCGTGTTTTCGTTTTTCCTGAATGTTGAACTGAAACGAGGTTCAAGGGCGAAATAGGTTTTTTGGTTGCGAATAGAATAAAACGCGTTTCGCAAGCCAATGGTAAAACTTAGCTTCTCACCAAGGATGAATTTTTTATCCAGATAAACCCCGTAATCGAGGCTCGATATTTCTCCGCTCGAATTTTCATCCGTTCCTTCGTTTCTGGCAACCTGTTGTTTGCCTGGCAAATAATTGTTTGCAGTTGCAAACAGCCCGATTTGAAATGGAAGGTTGGAATTGCCGTAAATATCGAGGTCGGTTTTCAGGCCAAGCGACCTGATTCGTGATTGATATTCGAGCCTGAAATCACTTTTCGAAACATCGCTGCCAACAATGGTTTCGGTATTTCCTTTAAATAAATTGCCGTAATTGAAAATACTTCCGCTCAACGTAGTATTTACAAACAGTTTGGAATTCAGTTGTGAATTTAGTTTCAGCGCGGTCATCACATTCCCCCAATGCATTGACCCGAATATTTTTTGGGTTTCTTCCCGCTGCATATCTTTCATGTGATCGCTGTATTCAAAAGACAATTTGTCTTTGCCTGAATAAAAGCTCCAGTAGAGGTGATTTTTCTCGTTCAGCTTGAAATTTACTTTCCCGTTAATGTCGTGAAATCCATAGGATGGAATTGCCTGTTCCTCCATGTTATATTGGGCAACTTTGGCAACACCTTTGAAAATAATATCGAGCAAGGTTCGGCGAACAGAAAAGAAATACGACGATTCGCCTTTTTTGATGGGGCCTTCGGTCGTAAACTGGCTTGAAATTAGTCCCAAATTGATACTGGTTTCGCGTTTGAATTTATTTCCGTCTTTCATCCTTAGGTCGATTACCGATGAGAGCCTGCCACCATAACGTGCAGGGAAACCTCCTTTATAAAAGTCGATACTGTTAATTGCTTCAGGTGTAAAAACGGATACGAAGCCAAACAGATGCGAAACATTGTAAAGGGGAACATCATCCAGAAGAATTAGATTCTGATCAGGGCTTCCACCTCGTACAAAAATCCCGGAACTTCCTTCGCTGCCCTGCTGCACACCGGGTAGGATCATCAGGCTTTTCATTACGTCTTTTTCTCCCATCAGAGAAGGTAGTTTGGCAAGTTCTTTTGCCGAAAGTTTAACGTGCCCCAGCTTGCTATTGTCGGCCAGTTTGTTGTTTGTGTTGCCTTTTACAACCACTTCGTCCAGTTTGTTGTCCGATTTCAGTGAAAACATCAGTAAAGTGTCGGCAGACAAATTGATGATTTTTGTTTGTGGCTGGTAACCTACAAACGAAATTTTCAAATTAGCCAGCCCATCCTTAAGTGTCAAACTAAAAAAGCCAAAGCGGTTGCTGATGGTTCCAATACCCGAATTCTGTTCGTAAACTGAAGCTGCATATAGCCGCTCACCGGTTTGAGCATCGCTAACGTAACCGGAAATGGTTCGCTTTTGCTGGGCAATTGTTGAAAAGGAGAGAAGAAATAAAACCAGGATTGTTATAAAACGCATGTTATTGTTTTTGCCAGATGGGGTAAGAAAGATTGAGTTGGAGCATTTGGTTGTGATAAACTGTGCCACTAAAATATTTTCCATTGTCGATTTCATATAACCCGTTAAAGAACCCCACGCCTTTAAACCCGCGGATGAAGTTAAGCGACCATTTAAGTTTGTGTTTTTGACTCCCGAAGCCCATCGTCCAGTTATATTCCGTTTTCTTGCTCCCGACATCATGATTTATTAGCCAACTTGCTTCAATCCCTCCGCGAATAAAGAAATATTTACCGGTTAGTAATTGCAGATGAACTGGTACCACCATGTAATTTAGAGCGTATTTTTTCCATCCTTCGTCTGTGGTGTTATAACCGTATTCGCCGCCCTCAGCATATGGCATGGTTTAATGCTGCTGCATCTGCTTGTACCGATACGCTAATCCAACGTCGGCTGATAGTCTCCAAAAAATGCTTCGTGAAGCGTAGACACCTATGCCGGTACCCCAACCGTTGCGATTCGATTCCGAATATTTGTCAACAGGTCCGGGGGTAAACCACGAGCCTTCAGTGTTTATACCGAATTCTGTTTTGGGCTGGGAATAGCTGAGAAATGAATATGATAATAAGAAGATAATTGTTGTGAGTGTTTTCATGGCTTTAATAATTATTTATTTGATTCGGAACTTTATTCAATTCGCGTTTTCCCTTTAATATACATCACAAAAAAAATCTTCAAAGAGTTGGATATACAAGTTATACTGAAAAATTCGCACGGGCGATGAGGGTAAACATATCTATTGTAATTTGATCAGCAAACTTACGAAAGGAATCCTGAAGTTATGTATTAATTTTTGTTAAATATGCTGCTTTGGATTTAGTGTAAATGAAGAATGTGAATTTTCTCCAAAGTGATAATGAATTAGAGTTTTTGCCACAGCGGGTACGAAACCTTGAATTGCAACATCCGGCTTTTATAGATTACTACCCTAAAATCCGGCTCTAATCTCAGAACATCAAACTGTTCCTTACTTCCCCAAATGTAATTTAAAGAATAGCTTAATTTTCCGATTTTACTTCCTGCACCAATTTTCCAAAGCAATTCAGTTTGGGGGTCTTTTTTATCTCTTCCTAAAATCCGGGCTAATTCCATTCCTGTTTCAATAAATAGCTTTTCGTTCAAAAAACTTTTCCGGAGATTGAGAGGTAAAACCAAATAGTTTTGATTGTACTCGAAACCATCAAGTGTCGGATAACCAATAGGGTAACCTACGTTTTTGTCGAATTTATTGTACTGAACATATCGGTAGTTTAGCCCGGTATTTGCAGAGAATGATTTCCAGATCTGATGAGAGTAATACATTCCGACACCACCTCCGAAGTCTTTGTCGATTTGCGCAGGGAATACACCTTGATTTTGAGGTGTCGAATAAATTCCTTCCATCTGAACTCCGAGTGAAAATTTCTCTTGTGCATTTAAGAATAGGATGGAAAGTACCAGTAAAATTGTTGTGATTGTTTTCATGTTTCTATATATGAATTAATTTATTGTGATTACCATTTGTAGCGATATGAAACCGATGGAATAAAAGGGAAAATACTGAGTTGTTTGGCAACGCCATCTTTTTTGTAGGTCATCCAGGGGTTTAAATGATTATAAATGTTGTATCCTGAAAACGACCATTCGTGGCCTCTCCCGCTACTTCGGTATTTTTTTACCGAATAATTCAGGTCAAGGTGGTGAAACGAAGGCATCTTGAAATTGTTAGGGTTTTCATACGTTTGGCGGGTTTCAAACGGTGTTATACCATCATGATATTCTGCATGTTCAATTCCGGGCAAAACCAACCCTTCTGTTTCTGTATCGTTGATGGTTACATGATTACCCGATTGAAATACAAAGGCAAGGCTGATTTTTCGTTCGCCAGTATGTTTACTTTTTAATTTGTAGTCGATCAGCGCCGAGAAATCATGCCGCCGGTCATATTTGAACGGGAACCAACGCCCCCGGTTAATGTCGTCGAAACGCTGGTTCGACCACGACAAGGTATAGGATAGCATCCAGCTTAACCGTGCGTTTTCTTTCCTGAACATCAATTCACTGCCATACGCTTCACCCTCGCCAACCGATACATTGTTCTCCCAATTCCGGTCACGGCCACTAAGAAAGGCGGCTCCTTCGTTAAATCGGGTCACGTTTTTCATGGTCTTGTAATATCCTTCCAGCCCAAAAGTGTATTTGGCGCCAAGGTGTTTCTCAATTCCCATTGAAAATTGATCGGCTTTCTGGGGTGCGATTTTTTTGGTCGAAGCCACCCACAAATCTGTCGGTAGCCCCAACGATGAGTTGGTCAGTAAATGCAGGTTCTGGCTGTTTCGCATGTAACTGGCGCTAATTGTCAGATCCGGATTCAGCGACCAGTTTAGCGCTATCCGTGGTTCGAGCGAGAAATAGGTTTTGCCTTCAATACTGTATGTTGCAGCCCGTAGCCCCATATTCGCATTCAGATGGTTCCATTGTATCGCATCTTCCAGATAGGCCTCGCTAACAAATGCCTGGTTTTTTGTAGCCTGATAACTGTTTGTTTCGCTCTCATCGTTTCGTTGCTGGAAAATATCCGGGGCAAATGAAAGTTGTGACAATTTTCCACCAAAACGAACGACATTGCCGGGGGCCAGATAGTAATCGAAATCTGATTTAAAACTCCATTCGTTTAATTTCGAAGCTGTTTTGAACAGGTTAACCGATTCATCTTCTTTTGATTTAGTTTGCTGGGTATTGTTGAAGCTGCTGAAATACAATGAGGTATTT
>JAUYEQ010000432.1 GCA_030691295.1 Bacteroidota bacterium | reverse complement strand
TAATGTGCAGGCGCAGAAAATTTTTATGATGCTGATGGGCGAGTGAGGAAAAACCTTCGTCCAAATGAACATTGAGGACATAAACACCAAACCAGAGGTAGATACCGAAAATGAATCCACCTACTATTCCTCCGGCCAGTGCAGCCGCCAAAGTGGTTGAAATGATGAAAAGCATTTGCTGGCCTTCAGGAAAGAAAGGGTGAAGAAATTCTGCAAATACGCTGAGCCAAAACATCAGGTTGAACCATTGAATGATGCCGTGTGGCAGTCCGATATAAAAATTTAAACGTTTGATCCGTTTGGTATCGGTAAATGTCATGCACCCAAAAATCAACACTATACTGATTAAGATGAAAAGCGGGTTATTAATCAGGGTTTTAAAAATGATGCCAAATGATTGACCTAAATCAGCAGTATTTGCCAACTGTTTTACAAATGTTCCTTTTATATCATAATAGGTGGTGCCTTGCAGAATCCAGGTTAACAACAATTCCACAAACGAAAGGAAAAGTACAAACTCTTTATTGAACCATGGAAATGCAAAGTTCAGGAATGACAGATTGCGGGAATCCTTTTTTGAAGGAAAAACCGCTTTCAGTTCGGGGTCATTTTTTAGCTTGCTTTTTTGGAACGAAAAATCAGTTTTTGCCATTTTCGTCAATTTGTCGGGCAACAAATGGGTTGGATGCAAAAATGCGCCTCCACCTCCGGCGGTAATCAGTTGATTTACATAGCCTTCTTTTTCCAGTTCGTAACGCGAATAATGATGTATGTCGCCGGTCAGTGTTGCAACAAGTTTAAATTTCTTCCCGATTAAATCATACGCATCATCGGTAATGTATAGTTGCTCGAAATATTTCAGGCGTTTGTACGATTCGTTTTCCCGGTACAATTCATGATAAACCCAGGCAGGCTCGGCGGTACAGAGGATTACCTTGTCACCGTCTTTCATCCGGGTTATGGCAATTTGCTGGAAATACTCCTTTTGCGGCTGGTCGATATCAGAGTTTAGTTGGACATCGATTCCGAATATCCAGTAATTGTATGGCAATTCAATGGCAAAATAGCTTCGTTCCTGTACTGTTTGCCAATTGCCAATCTGCCGTTTCTGGCAAAAGAAGCTGATAAAATTGCCCAGTCCATCGTACCAATCGTGATTTCCGGGTATGGCAAACATTTTTGGATGGTTGTCTTTGTCGGATTTGTCGATACAAGGATTTGCAGTTCCAAACGGAATTTTGAAGCGGTTATCGTATTCCTTCATTTCCGGGGTAGGATACACCTGATCACCTCCAAATATGATTAAATCTGCAGGTTTGGTTATAATCCCATCTTTATATAAATCAATGTTTTCGCCTTGATTTTTACTTTCGTAATCTTTCTTTAAAGCGAGTTTTAGGTTTTTTTCTGCAACCAGTTTTGCAATCGAAAAGGTTGAATTAAACCCATCGCCGGTATCGGAAACATAGTCGATCCAAAGTTCAGTTTCATCGCCAAAACTGATGGCTTTTGCCTGAGGTTTCAAGGCTGCCTGTATCTCACGCTTATCGGCAAAATGACCGAACTGGCCCGAAATTACAGATCTCAGCCCTGTGGCTGCCAACTGCTTGGTATCGTACCAGTTGACCATCTTTGGCTGAATGTATTTTTTTGAAGTCGCCATATTTCTATTGTTGTTCAATGAATATCCATAATATTACCCAATGTCATAAAAGTCATTCAATTGTCATTT
>JAUYEQ010000430.1 GCA_030691295.1 Bacteroidota bacterium | reverse complement strand
CCGTAGCGCGGATGTTCAACGCGTGTTCCAACTGCTAATTCTTCCATTTTATCAGGTTTTTAAAGGATTCTAAAAATAAGAAATAATGCTGAATAGGTTTTCAGAATGTTAAAATTTTTGGGAGTTTTTACGTCTGATGGTATTTGCTGGTAAAATCATTTATTTTTACAACATGTTTTTAAGCTTGTTTGCAAAAGGAATTTTAATAGGTCTTCTGGTATCAATACCTTTGGGGCCAATTGGTGTTTTGGTTATACAACGAACTGTAAACAAGAATCGGATTGCAGGTTTGATGTGCGGAATGGGAGCAGCATTGTCGGATGTTTTTTACGCGATTGTTGCCGGTTTTAGTCTAACCATTTTGATTGATTTTATCCGTGAGCACGAGATATTGTTTCAGACAATTGGCGCATTGGTTGTATTGGTACTCGGAATTCATATCTTTTTCAAAAATCCTGTGAGCGATTTGCGCAAAAACCGACTTCGCGGAAATAATCATTATCAGGACATTGTCTTCAGTTTTCTGATTACGCTGTCGAATCCGTTAACCATTTTTGTTTTTCTGGCAGTTTTTACCAGTTCAGGAGTAGCAGTTAGTCTGGAACAACCCTACCATTCGTTTTTTGTAATTCTGGGAATATTTGCCGGCGCTTTACTTTGGTGGTTTTCGTTGTCGGGTATTGTCAGCCTGTTCAGGCATAAAATTAATCTGCGGATATTGTGGTGGATCAACAAAACTGCCGGGGTGGTGATAGTGCTTTTTGTACTGGTAACAGTTATTATTTTGGTACAGAAGAGTTTGGTTGCAGGTTGAGGAAGTGTTCAGTCTCAGTATTCAGTCTCAGTCTCATAATCGTAAAATGGTTAGCGATTAAACATCCGCAACATTTCATCGATAAAAAATTTGGGAGCCGCCACAGGTTTGTTGGTTCTCGAGCGGAAAAATGCCAAAACGGTTTCTCCTGAATTGATCAATTCTCCTTTTTCGTTGTAAAACTCAGTTTTAATCGGAAATTTCACCTGTGGAATGGTATCTACAATTGTGCGAACCGTCAACAATTCGTCATAGTAGGCTGATTTTATGTAATTTATTTTCAGACTTCTGGCCGGAAGCATGATGCCCAGTTCTTCCATTTGCTTGTAAGTAAATCCAAGATCCCGAATCATTTCAGTTCGGCCAATTTCATAGTAGCGGGCATAATTTCCGTAGTAAACCACGCCCATTTTGTCGGTATCCTGGTAATAAACCCTGACTTTTGTTTCAGTAACAATCATTTTATATGAATTATTTGAATGGAGAATTTGGTTCTTTGGCCATGTGATTGTAGGTAAGTTTGTCGAGCAACGCGGGAAAAAACTTACCCATAAATACGGTGAGTTTTCCTTCGGTAAAGGTTAGTATTAACGAACGCTTTCGTTTCTCAATGGCACAAACAATGCGCCGCGCACATTCTTCTGCCGACATCATTTTACTTTCATCGCGCGGAGTCTCACCCTGTTGGGATCCATCTTCGGTAAGTGCAGCTTTTCTGACTTCGGAAGCTGTGAACCCCGGAGCCGCCACCAGTACATGCAATCCTTTTTTTAGGTTTTCAATCCTGACCGTGTCCAGAAATCCGCGGATTGCAAATTTGGAAGCCGAATAGCCAGTGCGCCCAGGCAATCCAACATATCCTGCAATGGAAATGACACCCACCAGGCTCCCTTTGGTTTTCAACAGGTGTGGTAGCGCAAATTTTGTACAATAAACAGTACCATAAAAGTTAACGTCCATCAAATTACGAATCACATTCAAATCAACATCTTCGAAAAGTGCGCGCATTGAAATGCCTGCATTGTTAATCAATACATCGATTTGTCCGTACTTTTTGATGGTTTCGTCAATCAGCATCCGACAATCATTCTCGCTGCTGACATCGGTTTTTTTTATGAATATTTCGGTTCCCGGAAGTTCATTTCTAAGATTTTCAAGCAATTCGGTACGTCGTGCACCCAGCGACAATTTCGCACCTTTTAACGCAAATTCTTTGGCCAGAGCGCGGCCAATTCCTGATGAAGCGCCTGTTATTACAACTACTTTGTTTTTCACAATCTCATGTTTGATTTTTAAAGAAAGCAAATTTAGTTTAAATTCTGAAGGAGGCTGAATCAGAAAGCTAACAATTGATTGTTTATAAAAAAAACAGTCATTTTGCGATAAAGTGTCGGTATGGTTTGCAAAAAAGGAAATAGCGTTTACCTTTGCACCGCCTTAATAAATAAGGCAATTCAATAAGGATGACTCAGTAGCTCAGTTGGTAGAGCACATCCCTTTTAAGGATGGGGTCCTGGGTTCGAATCCCAGCTGGGTCACGACTTTGATATCAAAATGAACTAAAAGCACTTAAATTCAATGATTTAGGTGCTTTTTTTGTTGGGT
>JAUYEQ010000428.1 GCA_030691295.1 Bacteroidota bacterium | reverse complement strand
GAATGTGGCCGTCGCAAAATTCACCGGGCTGTGGATACGGCAGGATTGGTGAATACCGGAATTTTGCTTGAAGTGGCTAAACGAACCGATCTTTTTCTGTACGACCTAAAAATGATGGACTCAGAAAAACACCGGAAATGGATCGGCGTTCCAAACGAAAAAATACTGGAAAACCTGAAAGTTTTGGCAGAAACAGGTGCAAATATTATTATCCGGATTCCATTGATTGGCGGGGTAAACGACGATTTGGAGAACATGACAGAAACTGCACGGTTTGTTTATGAACTTTCAGGAGAAAAAAAGGTGGTAAACCTCCTGCCCTATCACAAAATTGCCCAAACAAAGTATCAGAAATTAGGTCGCCCGGCGGATTTTCATCTTCTGGAAGAACCATCCAAGGAAGTACAAACCCGGGCTGTTTCAATATTTAAACAACTCGGGCTTGAGGCAAGTATTGGCGGATAAAGTTCAGCGACTTTCACGATAGATAATTTGCAGCGCTTCCTTCACATGTTTTTCAGGAGATAACTGCGATTTAAATTCTTTGACCAGCCGGCCATTCGGATCGAAAATATAGGTAACGCGTCCGGGCAACAAGCCGAACAAATCGGAAGGAACACCCAATAATTTACGCAGCTCGCCCGCGGTGTCAGATAACAACGAAAATGGCAAATGATATTTGGCCTTGAATTGAGCGTGAGAATCGGGTTTATCGCTGCTCACGCCATAAACAACGGCTCCGGCGTCCACCAAATCATGAAACGAATCGCGAAAACTGCACGCTTCCTTTACACAACCAGGCGTATCGTCTTTCGGGTAAAAGTAAAGTATCAGAAACTTACCCTTTAATGAAGCAATATTTACCGGTTGGTGATTCTCGTCATTCAGGATAAAATGAGGAAGTTGATCTCCCGGATGAAGTTTATTTTCAGCCATTTTTGAATTCGTTCAGGTACATAAATGTTTACAAAATCTCTTTCAGGGCAATGGAAATATCGTTCACATGTTGTACGCCAATTCCACTCCAATGTATTTTACCATCCTGAAACAACACAATGGCCGGAATGTTCCGAATTTTACATTTCGAAGCGATATCAGGATAATCATCAACATTCACCTTTATTATGCGCACATTTTCCTTGTACTGATCTTTGACTTCCTTCAGAATAGGTGGCATCAAACGACAGGGAACGCACCAATCGGCATAAAAATCAACCAGCACCGGCTTTGCAGATTTAACGATATGATAAAACCTTCTACTCATTTTTAATTGCATTTTTCCAGATTAAGCCTCCCAGCAAATCCCCAATTAAATAACCCATTGCCAATCCCCACAAGGTTGAATAATACCAAACAGATTGAATGGGACAAGTTCCGGAAGTACAACCTATCAGCTTCCAATACAGGAAACCACCCACCGCTCCAACTATGGTGAAAACAATTTTAAACCGTAAAATTTTAATTTTTACCATTTTTAGTAATTTGGAGATAAAACAACAGGTTGATTGATAAGTTCTGGATAATCAGATAGAAAATAAAAATCCGCCATAGATAATTCTTATATCCATGGTAAACAAAGACTTCCGCCCAGATCAACCGGGATATTAAATAATATGTATATCCGTAATACTACCCAATGTCACAAACGATCATTATGAATAAAAGAAGCCTTTTTACTTGATAAACTCCTGCCGGATTGGGTTAAAACTATCGATCAGTCTGGCTTTTGGGGTGAGCAGGCGAATGGTGTGTTTCTGGTTTGATGCTGCTGAAAACATGTCGCCGGCCTGAAGGTATTGTTCGGGTTCTCCTTCGCAGTAAAAAATAATTTCGCCGGAAGCAACATAACTGGTTTGCTCGTGCGGATGTGAGTGAAATGGTTCAGCTTCAGCCCACGGACCATCCGAAAAATCAACAATAGCGGTCATTAAATTCGGAGTATAAATAATGCGTCGTTCCAAACCGTCGCGAACGATTTCAGGCGTGCTTTCGATAAATTTCTGTATTGCCATTTTTTCTTTTGAATGATGAATATTGAATGATTATTTATGATTGCCTTGTTGTGATACTATAAACAGAAATAACTGACAATCAATCAACTGAACACTTCTAACTGCGAATGATTACTTTTTTACCGCTTTTTTAATCTTCTTTTCACTCATTTCTCCATGAAATACGAGCAGCGAATATTTAAGTACCAAAGGCTGGTCAAAAGGAATGGTGACCGGTTGCCGACCCGGATATGCAGCATTTTGCATACTGGCTTTGCTACGGATAATCCAACTATCAGATGGATCCGGATTCTGTGGATTACTATGAATGACTACCCCACCCTTTTTCCCACCTTTCAGGAACGAACCATCAATTTTCATTGTATTTCCAGCGGTAATGGCGGTATTGGTTGGTTTAACCAAACCGTTTTCTCCTGAAAAACTTACATCTTCCGGCAATTTTAACCGGATTGAAAAGCCACTGTAGCCCTTTTCGTCGTCAGAACCTCCGATACTTAAGCGATCAGTCAGGGCTTTCAGTTTTATTTCGAAGTCAATGCGTCTGTAGCTGCCTGTTTTAGGGTACATTGTAATGGTTGTTTGCTCCTGAAGGTAGGGTTCTGAACCGTATTTCCACAATGGAGATATCCAGTCAACAGTGGCAGTGAGGTGACCAATTCCCTTTTGCAGGCGGAATTCGATATCGGTATTTTTTTGCTGAAAATTCTTCAATTCCCAGCCATCAGAGACCGATTTGTTGTCAATTAAAATCTGATGCCATGCCCAGAAAACTCCTCGGTGATGAAGGTGGTCAGCCGGAAAATCTTCGGTTAACCTTGAATTGTCAGCACCGTAAAGTGGATGAATGTAATTGCATCGACTGTACTTTCCGTCCATGTCTTTCGGACTTTTCTGATAAAAAAGCAAGCTGTCTTTTCCTTCCAGAAAAAGAAAACCGTCTTCTTTTACCACCATATTAATTTGAGATCTTCCGACAAACGACAGGCATGTCAGGAGAAAAAAAGGCAACAGTTTTAGCATTTTGATAGATTTAGTTTTTCAGACACACGAAAATAGTCAGAAGGATTGATTTACTTACCAGAAACGCAAAAAAATAATTCACCACAGATTACAGAATTTTCACCGATTGTTTAAAATTAATTTTTCAATCTGTGGTTCTCTGAGTAATCTGTGGTGAATAAACTATAATCATCAGTCAATTTCGCAAGCTGTCAATTTTTCCTGATCACTGCGACTGATCACTGAAAACTTCCCTACTAAAGTTTTGGTGGTTCCCAGCCTTTGTGGTATTCGCGGTCCCAAAGTTTCATGCCAGCTTTATCCAAAATACGACCGGTTTCGGTATTAACCTTGAATGACTTGTTGATGCGCGACGAAATATTGGCATAATGTGTCAACATTTGAGTAACGGCGCCCTCTTCAATCGGCGAATTGAGCTTGGTTTCTGTACCACGAATCACATTAAAAAAGTTAACCACGTGTTCGTCAGTCATGTCGCCACCGCCGCCAAGTGCAGTTCCTGCTTCGCTTCCCGACGATTTGCTGTCTTTCACTTTCTTGCCGCTTCTGTCGAAAAGCGTGTAACCTTCACGATTTACAAAAACAGAACCTTCGCTTCCATAAATAATTGTTCCGCGGTCCGATCCGTAAGTTTTGTGCCCGTTACGACTTTTACCATCCCATTTAATGATTTTATTTCCAGGGAAACGGAAAGTTGCATCCATCGTGTCGTACATTTCCCAGCCATCGTTCAGGAAATGGCGTTTGGCAGCTTCAACATCCACATGATTCGGATATTTTACCTGCAATGCCCAGCGTGCAATGTCCAATTCATGAGTGGCGTTGTTGCCGGTTTCAGCAGTTCCCCAGTTCCATCCGTACCAATGCCAGTTGTAATCCCAGATATCGTGCATGTATTCGCGACGCGGTGCTGGTCCCTGAAAAAGTTCCCAGTCCAGACCTTCAGGAACAGGCGCTTTTACCGGTACCGGGCATTCACCGCGAGTATTGGCATAAAATGCAACTGCTTTGTAAACATCTCCAATCGTTCCTTTGTGAATTTCAGAAATAATTTCCTGGGTTTCTTTTGACGATCGTTGCTGGTTGCCCATTTGAACGACTTTACCGTATTTTTTGGTAAAAGCTACCAGCAATTCACCTTCACGCGGATTGTGACTGCATGGTTTTTCAATATAAACATGCTTGCCAGCCTGCATCGCAAGCCATGTGCCCGGAGCATGCCAATGGTCAGGAGTTGCGTTAAAAATTGCATCGACACTCTGGTCGTTCCAAATTTCACGAATATCGTTTACCAGTGCAGCTTTTCCTGAAACCTTACCAGCCAGATCTTTACCCACCTTATCACGCTGTTTTTTCATCACGTCGCAAATATAGGCCACATCTACATTGTTCTTTTTATCCTTAAGCGCTGCATAATAAGCGCTTACACGACGACCGCAACCCATCAGCGCAACATTCAAACGATCGTTGGCTCCAACAATGCGCGTATAACTCTTTGCGCTAAAGCCAGTAGTAGCCATTCCTCCAATAGTAATACCGGCAGCTCCAACCGCCACATTGCGAATAAATTCCCTTCTATTTGATCCCATGATTTATTGATTTTGGTTTATTAAAGGTTTCTGATTTTTAAGCTTCTGAATTTTACCTGGTCCTGATGATACTGAAGCATAATCGGAGCTTCTTTGATCATTCCGAAATTTTCGAATTCAGCATATTTACTCCTGGCTACCAATGCTTTGTAAATGTTTGACCCGCGAACATATTCAACCACTTTAACACCGTTTAGCCAATGCTCAATACGATTGTCAGGATAAACAACAATACGTCCAATGTTCCACTCGCCGGCGGGTTTGGTAAACCTATCCTGTTTGTCAGCCGGAATCAGATCGTAAAGTGAAGCCATGGTGCGGTTTCCAACAACTCCCATTTTTGCATCCGGATGTTTTTTATCGTCGAGCACCTGGTACTCAAGTCCGATCGACGGGCCGCCATTTCCGGTAAAATATTTTACGCCGCTGTTGGCACCTTCAGCAAAATTAAATTCAAACTGAAGTTCAAAAGCCGAGAATTTTTCATCAGTAACAATATCGGTACCTTTCACTGGTTTTTCTTTGGTACTGGCTATAGCCATCATGGTTCCGTCTTCCACTTTCCAGCCTTCAGAAGGAAAATTATCCTGACCGGCAGCTTTCCAGCCATTGGTGGTTTTTCCATCGAAAAGCATTTTCCATCCTTGTGCCTTTTCAGCTGAACTTAAAGTATTTGGTAATAAATTCACCACAAAAATATCAGCTGTTTCGTTAGCCTTCAGGTTGGCAGTTTTGATGCGGATATTTTTCCAGCGGATTTGTTGTCCGGGCTGAACATCTTTCCCAATAGAGTGAACCTGAAGTGCGATCAGTCCGCTCGACGTCATATCGTCGAATACATAAGCAACCGGAATCCCGTTTAACCATGTGCGGATGCTGCTGCCAACGCATTCGATGCGGTAACGGTTCCATTCGCCCATTTTAAAAGCTAATTTGGCGACAGGATTTAACTCATTGGTGTAAAGCCATCCGCGACGAGCTTCATCGTAAATACCACCACTCCATGCACGCGCCGAAGGATCGACTTCGCACTGGTATCCATGAACACGACCGTCCTTGATGTCGGGTTTACTGATACTACGGAACTGAATACCGGAATTCATGTTATCTGTAACCAGCAGATCGAGTTCGAGTATAAAATCACCGTAATCTTTATCGGTGGCAAGAAACGAATTGGGAGTACTGGAGACTGTTGTTCCAACAATTTCACCCTTTTCGACATGATATTTGGCTTGTCCGTTGAGCTGATGCCAGCCTGTCAGGTCTTTTCCGTTGAAAAGCGAAATCCAGCCATCCTTCTTTTTTGCTGAAACAGCTGAAAAAATAATTAGGAAAGCAACTAAAATCTGAAGTTTTCTCATGTGATTATCTGGTTAATGGTTTTGATTCTAAATTTCCGTGTGCGATAAC
>JAUYEQ010000421.1 GCA_030691295.1 Bacteroidota bacterium | reverse complement strand
CCGTAGTACACAAATCCGAACTCGAAAAATGCCAATTCATTGAACAGCAAGAATTCCATTCGGATTAACTGCAAGTTGGGTTAAGACCTGTGATTAATTGTTGCATATTTTGCTTTGTAACGGTTTCCTTAATCAACATTCATACTAACTGTCAAGCTCAAACAAAAGATACTTTGTATATTCTTTTTGAGAGAGATAACCCTAACATGTTAATAATGTCTGAAAAGGGAAACTGGCACTATGCCTTCTTTTTTAGCAAATATTATTATTGGGGATTTGAGCCCAGAGGAAAAGTAAGCTTCATTAGAAATTCAGAATTTAAGGATGAAGTCGTCAATTTCACTTGGTTGAATCAAAATCAAAAACACAAATTTCAATCTCAATTAATTTTCAATCACCAAAATATTTTCATCATAGAAAAAGTTAATAGAGACTCTTTAAAGATTATCCCAGTCAGAGCCTTTGAGGCTATTGAATAAAATTAACTCAAAAAAGGGTTTTATTTTTCAAATAAATGAAATTCGTTGCTTTAAACTCACTATTAAAAGCTCTGGAGGTTGTTCTTTCGGAGCTTTTTTTAGCTACCTGATACCCAAAATCATACGAATTTCAGGAGGAAATGAATTGTTTATCAGCAATTGCCTGTTCATATCTTTTGCGTTTCAATTTTTAATATTCAGTAATACAGTGCAATAGATTGCGTTTTGAACAATTTGCTGTTGATTAGTTCTTTTGCGAATACCAGAAACATGAACCTGCAATTTGTATATTCGCAATAGTCTATCTAAAATCCATTTTATGCCATACAGGAGGTTACCAAATACAGATCTGGCGAGGCTTCGCGCTATTGAAGCCGGACTCGAACTTGGGAAAAGAACAGCTGTGAAGCAATTGGCTTTTAGCCAGCAAACACTTGAAAAGATCCGACTATTTTATCCCAATTTTCTTGGGGCAATCCGCCAGTTAAATATCTCGAAACAGAACCAGTTCGACCGTTCAAAGGAATACGGAGAAATTTTTAGGAAAGCAAAACTGTATTTGTCGCATTTTCTTCAGGTGGTGAATTTTGCCATTGCCCGCGAGGAAATGAAACCTGAAGTAATTGAATTTTACGGGTTACAGGTTAATTCAAGGGCTACGCCTCCGCTTAATCTCGAAGCTCACGTTATGACTTGGGGCGAGCGCATCATCGAAGGCGAACAAAAGCGCGTGATGAAAGGCGGAAGTCCGATTTACAGTCCTTCAATTGCACTGGTTAAAGTTCATTACGAAGAGTTTAAAGAAGCATACCGGCATCAGAAGATGCTCCAAAACAACACCAACAGGGCTTCGGTTCGGGTTGCCGAACTTCGCGAACAAGCCGATGAGCTAATTCAGGTGATGTGGAACGAAGTGGAGAATTCGCTGATTCATCTTTCCGATGATGAAAAAAGGGAGAAAGCGCAACACTACGGAATAGTTTACGTTTATCGTGCTACAGAACAAAAGAAAATGGAAATTGAAAAACTTCAGCAAAGTATTGTTTTTTCGTAATACAAATCAATCAATTCGTGGTGCCTGTGAGTCAATTTGATTCATGGGCATTTTTGTTTTTACTGAACCGTGCCGATAGATCAAAAACAACAGCAACCCAGTAGCAACAAGGCTTAACAGGACAAGTGGAAATTGCTCCGTTCCGGTGCCCCATTCTTCAACATCCTTCGATATTGTTCCTTTGTCGATCAGGTAATAACCCACCACGCCCATTGTATTGTTTGCAAAATGGGCAAGAATCGGAACCCACATCGTTCCCGACCAAACGAGCAAATAGCCAAACATTGCACCGAGCGCCATTCGGGGTAAAAAACCATAAAACTGCATGTGCATGGCGCTGAACAAAAATGCGGTGATCCAGATTCCCCAATGGTAATTTTTGCTCCAATTGGTGAAAATGCGCTGAATAACCCCGCGAAACATCAACTCTTCACCAATCGCCGGTAGTACTGCAATCATAAAAATATTGAAAAGCAGGCCGGAAATGTTTTCCACTTTCATAAACTTTTTGACCATCACCTCAGCAGCATCTTCCATGGTGCGCATCCAGTCTTCTATTCCTGAAAGTGATTCGGGGAATTTCATCTGACTGTTGATTTCTCCCATAAAATTGATCAGCGGAATGAGCATCAACACAGTCAGAACTGCATATAAATAGGAGGTAAGCGTAGTTGTTTTGTTGAGAAGCAAATATTCGTTGATGTTTCCATGGTACAACCATGCTAGCACGATTGGAGGAATCACAAATAATCCGATCGATTGCACTACCTGGAAATATTTCAGAAACGCAAGTCCTTCCGGCGTGTCCATTCCTGAAACAGACATTCCATTCATCAGGGTATCCAGTCCGAAGAACGGAATGGCCACGATCATCGCCAAAATCATAAAAACCAGCAACGACACCACCATTATAAATGCTGAAAACATCAGTTGTGAAAAGGGTTTCATTCCCCGAAATGCAGTAAAAGCCATGTGGTAATTTTTTTGTTCAGGAGCAAAGATAAGTTTTTAGGAATTAAATTGTATTTTTGCGCCGAGCTTTCATGTGAAGGCCGTGTACTTGGTAACCACGTAAAAAACAAGAAATGAAAAGAGAAGTATCTGTATTGTTTATGCTTGCGGGCATTTTATTTGCCACCTGTTTGTTGATTTCCAACATCCTTGCCACCAAAATTATGATGATCGGTCCCTGGGCTGCTCCTGCCGGTGTGCTTATTTTCCCGATTGCTTATATTCTGAACGATGTTATTACCGAAGTGTGGGGATTTAAAAAAGCGCGTCTTATAATCTGGACAGGATTTGCCGTGAATATATTGGCGGTGTTGTTTTTCTCCATGGGAATCGCAATTCCCGGAGCGCCATTCTGGCAAAATCAGGAAGCGTTTTCAACTGTTTTGGGCAACACGCCCCGAATTGTGGTAGCCAGTTTGAGCGCCTATCTAATTGGGTCGTTCCTGAATGCATTTGTAATGAGCCGCATGAAAGTTGCAACCAAAGGCAAAGGTTTCTCCGGAAGGGCGATCCTCTCAACTTTGGTTGGAGAAAGCGCCGATTCTGTCATTTTTATCAGCATTGCTTTTGCCGGAATTTTCCCTCTTGGCGTATTGATCACCATGATTTTCACCCAGGCAATGCTGAAAACTGTTTACGAAATTCTGATACTTCCCGTCACAATTTGGGTGGTTGGTTTTGTGAAACGCGTTGAAGGAGTGGACACGTTCGACACCAATTTGTCGTACAACTTATTCAGGATGAAAGAAATCTAGGATGAAAACGAAAGCGCTGGTTGTATTTTCCGGAGGACAGGACTCAACTACCTGTTTATTCTGGGCATTGAAAGAATTTGATGAGGTGGAAACCCTTTGTTTCGACTACGGACAGCGTCACCGCGTTGAGTTGGAAGCTGCACGTTCGATTGCCGAAAATGCCGGTGTGCCTTTTACTTTGCTGAATCTGGATTTGCTGAAACAAATCACCCACAATTCGCTGACCGATTCAGCGATGGATGTGGATGAAAGCAAACCGGAAAACCAACCTCCCAATACTTTGGTTGAAGGCCGTAATATGTTGTTCCTGACATTTGCAGCCATTTTTGCCAAAGGAAAAGACATTCCGAATCTGGTTACCGGAGTTGGACAAGCCGATTACAGTGGTTATCCCGATTGCCGAGACGAATTTATCCGTTCGCTCAATCAGACGCTGAACCTGTCGATGGACTATAATTTTACCATCCATACTCCGCTGATGTGGAAATCGAAACATGAAATCTGGGCTTTGTCGGATGAACTGGGCGTATTTGAGCTTGTGCGCACCCAAACCGTAACCTGCTACAATGGCATTATTGGTGCCGGCTGCGGACATTGTCCGTCCTGCCAGTTGCGCAGAAATGGATTGGAAGAATACCTAGCCCCCTAAATCCCGTTCGGCTGAGCTCACGTCGAAGCCCGCAGGGGGACTTTAAGAATGCTTCTCACGAAGTCTCTGGCTTTTGTTACAATAGTGCCTTTGTGGCAAATTCTTGAAACTTGAAATTTGGAACTTGAAACTATAATCATGAGCGAATTAAAAAATCTCGGAAACGAAAGTAAATACCTGTTTG
>JAUYEQ010000414.1 GCA_030691295.1 Bacteroidota bacterium | reverse complement strand
AAACCATGCAACTGATGTTTTTCGTATTTCTGTTTCATACCGTACTTGTATTTTATGCTGCATTTTATCTTTCCAACGAAGCATGGGCATTCATTAGCGGAGGTTTGTTTTATATTTTGTTTGCCGTGGTTTTCGGATACGAATTCGTCAAACAGAAACTTAAATTGCGCAGGCAAGTGGTAATTCCTGAAGATGAAGAATGGCTTCCATTGGTGAACGAACAGGGCGAGATTATCGGCAAAGCGCCCCGTTCGGCATGTCACCGGGGCGAAAAACTGCTGCATCCTGTTGTTCATCTCCATGTTTTCAACAACCAAAAACATGTTTATTTGCAGAAACGACCGCTGAACAAACTGGTTCAGCCGGGCAAATGGGACACTGCCGTTGGAGGGCATATTTCAGTTGGAGAAACGCTTGAAACTGCTTTGAAGCGCGAGGCCTTCGAGGAAATCGGACTGACCCAATTTTCCGCCAAACTGGTAAAAACCTATCGATGGGATAGCGAGCTGGAATCGGAACTGGTTTATGTATTTACCACCCACGATTTTAAATCGATTCATTTGCACTCCGAAGAAGTCGTTGAAGGCCGGTTTTGGACACTCAAACAAATTGATTCAAACATCGAGAGAGGAGTCTTCACCCCGAATTTCGAACATGAATATCAGTTGCTGAAGAAGGAAATATTTTGAGTGTCAATCATTCCCGCAGTATCAGTATTGATGGTGCCACGCTGAGCCAACTGCTTCGTGATTCAACGAGCGTTTTCCACCCATCGGCAGATACAATCATTAACTTAAATTTTTGGATAAATGTCTCATCAATCACGTTTACCTGATCAAGGGTAATATGGTTGGGTGCTTCATGTTCAATTGCTCTAATGGCTTCTTTTATTTCAGAGAGGCTCTTTGTTAGCCCTTTCGGATCGGCCACTGTAATTTGTGCTTCTGAATTTTTGATCAGGCGTTGTAGATATTTTATTAGAAACCCATCGTTCTCAGAATATAGGGGGGCAATGATTTGGTCCCAATCCCCAGAATTTTTATCTATCAAAATTCCGACCGGGACTTTGCTGCCTGAAAGTATGTTTTGTGTGCGGTCGTCGAAGGGAGAGTTGCCAAACAGTTTTTCTTTTCCTGAAACTTTATGGATAAGGCGGTCAGGGTTAATGATGCTGGTAGTATATCCCAGTATCCTTCCCAAAAGGGTTCCCTCAAAAATGGATTGTCCGATGCCGATTAAAAGCAGGTCAAAATCACCTTTGTTGGTAATTTCAGTAATGTCAGCGTCAATGTCATCGGTGGCTTTAAAAAGGGTCGTAATTTTCTGGTTCAGTATTTTTGATTCCTGAATGACCGGATAAAAGCTTTCGTTTTCATATTCTTCCAGGTTATAACGGTGCAGCACGTTGTTCGGGCATAAGTGTAGCGCAGTAACTGTAGCATTTCCAGATTGCTTTTTCACTAAACGATTGGCTAGCTGTAACAACGATTTGCCCATTTCAGGATTGCCGAAAGATAAAATGATCTTGTATTTTATAAGTTGGTTCACCTGTTCTGAGATCAGGCTTGGCTTTTTCCTGAATATTCGATTAATTAAGTCCAGGGCAGGACCTGTCATGAAAGTAGTGACCAAAGCCATAATGACCATCATCGAAAAAATTTCAGGAGAGAGGATACCCAAATCGTACCCAATGCTAAGCACCACCAGTTCCATTAGTCCACGGGTATTCATCAGCGCACCAATGGTAAGGCTATCGCGCCAGTTTTGCCCGACAAATTTGGCTGCAAGAGCGCTTCCGATGAATTTACCGGCTATGGCGACCAGAACGATCAGTCCGGTTATTTTCCAGAGATAAAGGTCGTTGATCAATCCAATTTCGGTGCGCAGCCCGGTATAAACAAAAAATAATGGGAGCAAAAGTACAAGGGCTACATCCTCGACTTTTTCAATAAATATATTTCTGAATTTGGTGTTCTCGGGCATTATAGCGCCAGCCATAAACGCGCCAAACAAGGCATGGATGCCGATAACTTCGGTGGTGTATGATGAAACGATCAGTGTCAGGAAAAATATCGCGACAATTTGTTTGCTCATCGTTTCGCGCGAGGGATATAAATCGCCAACCCGTTTCAAAAATGGTTTGACCATTTTGAGCATCAGGAAAACATAACCAACTGCAATGGCAATGGTGTACAGCGAACTCACAAAAGAACCGGCTTTTGCTATGGCGATTACCGCGGCGAGCAAACACCAGGCGGTGATATCATCGGCGGCGGCACAGGTGATAACGATGGCACCCAATTTTGATTTATGGATTCCCCTTTCGTGCACGATGCGCGCCAGCACGGGGAAAGCGGTTATGCTCATCGCAATGCCCAGGAATAGGCCGAACGACAAGAACTCTACGCCTGATGGGGCGAAAGTTTGGTAGATAAAATACGCCAAGCCCATTCCTAGCGCAAAAGGGAAAATAATGCTTGCATGGCTGATGACGATGGCATCGTGGGCCTTGCTCTTCAGTGCTTTCAAATCGAGTTCCATGCCCACCATAAACATAAACAGTATAAGCCCTATCTGGCTTAAGAATTGGAGGTTGCCCATTGAGTGGTCAGGAAACAATGAGTTGAAAAATTCGGGGAAATACATACCAAGGAGCGATGGCCCCAGCACAATGCCAGCAATAATTTCGCCAATGACCGTAGGTTGACCTATTTTTTTACATGCCCATCCAAGTATGCGAGCTGTAATTATTATGGTTATTATTTGAGCCAGAAGTATTGCCAGTGGGTGGGTCAGGTTGTGCAAAAACGAATTTACAAACTCCAGCCACTGACTTTCACCCACTTCGGGCAGGTGCACGTAACGTCCAATTTCGAGCGCTTTTCCTTTTTGCGCAATCCAATGGATAAGCCACGAAAAACTGCCAATGACACAGATGTAAAAAAAGACGTTTCTAAATTTCTTCATGTTGGGTGCAAATTGTTTTAATTGTATCCGGTTGTTATCAGGCTGATTAAGGCCATACTTCCAATGGATTTTAGTAGTTTATACCTTTTTGTTTTGTTTCGCATGATTTGCTCGAAGAATTTTTCTTCTTCAGAACAATTCGTGCAGCGACCATCATCAATTAATATTTTGTTCGACTTTTCTCCGCAACATTTGCAAATCCCTTTTCTGAGGTCAGATTCTGAATAAGTTGTTTTGGTTTTCATACTATAAACAATAAATGATTAACCCCATTGATATCGTATTTCAATTCAAATATGAGTTTAAAATTCTGAAGAACCTTGGCTTTTTGGGAAACCCGGAGCGGAAATGTAATAAGAAGGTCAAATCCTGTAATAAACCTACCTGCTTGTTTTAATTATGAATTCGTCGTGGTAAGTTTCGCCCAGCGTAAGTACCAAAGGCTTTTCTGACTGGAGAAAAATGTTGGTGGTAATCTGATTGGTTGAAAAATATAATACTTTGTTCAGCGAAATGAGCTCTTTTTTGTTGACACGGCAAAACTGGTCGGGTGGTAAAACGGAAATGAGTTTCTCAAATGTAATGTTCTTCAATTGAAGCAATGCGCCATTTTCCAACAGGGCTGTTTTGTCGCGGCTGTCGATCTCGGAGGTATGTATGTAAACCAACTGGTCAAAAAATAACTGGACGTTTCCTTTGTCGGTATTTAAACGGATGTGTTTCCTGATTTTGCTGACGGAGTTTATCCGGTTTATGGCTTTATTTACAGCTTGCAGAAGTCGTTCAGGTTTTACCGGTTTTATTACATAGTCGATGGCGTCAACTTCGAAAGCATTGGTTGCATAGTCTTTGTAAGCAGTGGTGAAAATTACCGGTTTGTCTTTGAGTATTTCGGCTATCTGTATGCCATTGACTCCGGGCATTTCAATATCGAGAATGCAAAGGTCGAAATCCATCGAAGGAAAATCCCTGAGAAATATTTCAGGATCGTTAAAAGCCCGGATCACTTCAAGTTCGGGTATCTGTTCACAGAGCAATTTCAGGTACGAAAGCCCCGGCAATTCATCGTCCAGCAGCAAGCATTTTAGCTTTGTATTCAAGCAGGTCAATTTTTAAGTGAGCGATATATATGTTGTCTTCTGTAAAACGTTCGAACTTGAAATGATCGTTGTAAATGATTTTCAGGCGTTGTTCGAGCGCTTCGATTCCAAAACCACTTTTTTCTTTCCTGATCGGCGCTTTTTTTGATATCCGGTTGGCAACTGTCAGGCTGAAAGTATTGTTGTAAAACTCAAAAACGATTGAAATAAAGGCATCCGGGCTTTGCAGATCAGCATGTTTAAAGGCGTTTTCAATTAAATCAGTAGAAATGAAAGGCGCCAGCAAATGTTGGTGATACAGCGGCTCATTTTCATTGATCTTTAACTTTACTTTTAAATCGAAGAGGGGGCTTAGTTTAATTTTATTGATTTCAATCAAATTGAGCGCAAATTCAACTTCCTGCTTCGGAGTGACGAATTTACTGCGGCTGTCGTAAAGGATATAATCCAGCACATTGGATAATTTATCCAGCGCAAAATAGGTTTGGTAGGCGTGTGACTGAACGGAATTAAGTATGTTCTTGAAAAGGTGTGGATTTAGCCTGGAATCCAAATTTGCAAGTTCTATCTGGTTGTATTTTTCTTTGATATCGTGATATTTATATTTAAGTGTCTGTTTTTCATGCTCCGATTTCTTTAGTCTGATGATCAAATATACGATCACCGACAGAGAAACAAGAAGAGCGCAAACAGCACTGTAAACAAGCAAAGGCGATAATTTTATCTGAAGTTCCATTTGCAATCAGTTTTTAACAAAGTTAGGTTTTTTTACAGGTCAAAAACTAACAATAATAATTTCCGTGGATATTTCTGCCGATAAAATAAAAGGATCCGATCATATTACGACCGGATCCTTTCTTATCTGTTACTTTTTGGAAAATCAGAGTCGGTTAACATTTTCCATAGGGAAAGAATATGGGTAGAAAATGTTGATATTTCTTGAAGATTTTGTCCCGTACGGGACAAAAATTATTCATAAATCATTCAATTTCTACCCATATTTTGTTCCTAACGGAACAATCCAATTGAGATTAAATAGTCACACAGTTTCGTGTCATATTGTCTTGTGTGTTCCGTCGCAAAATGGTGGATCTTTTGTGTTTTTGCACTGGCAAAGCCATACTTCCTGCTTTTGTGCAATTTTAAAAAGTACCGGTGTAAATTTTGTTCCCAGGTGCGAGCCATCGCAAAATGGCTGATTGGAACTTCTTCCACATGCACACCAGAAAAATTGTCCGGGTTCAAGTGTCACCTGTGCAGGCTTTTTTGCGGCAATTAAAGGTTGATCCATGGTGATTTTTATGGGTTTAGTTTGTATGCTTCAACACTGTTTCCCAAGAAGGTAGGTACCAATACCAACTTTTTACCGGGGACATAATCAATGTCTGCCGTATTCTTTTTGTCAACAGTATCCAATAATTTAATCGACTCAGCTCCTTTGGTTACAAAAATGCGACCGGGCCAGTTTGAATAAATGAATTCCCCGTTTTCCATCTTTTCTATTCCGTCGATACCTCCACAATTGTCAACCAAAACTTTTAACGCTTTTGTTTTAATGTCAGCTTCAATGATCTGTCCGGTTCCGATGTAGAGTTTTCCTTTTTCTGCCCACAACCCATTTGGATTGGCGATTAGCTTGTCTTCGAGCCAAAGAATTAATTTCCCACTTTCAAGTACATAAATTTTATTGTCGCGCATATCGGTAACAAACACAGTTCCGTCTTCAGAAGCAGTAACGTCGTTCAGGAATTTTGCATTTTCAAGCTTAACTTTGCTGGTAATTTTTGCGTCTTTGATGTTGATGATTACCAATTCATCAATATCGGACACATAAAGTATTCCGTTGTGTATGGCCTGGCCTTTTGGGGCATTCAAACCGGTAACCCATTTTAAATTTTTTATTTTTCCGTCTAAATCAAGAATTGAAATAAACCCATTCCCATCTTTTACAGAAGCATCACCATCAATATTGGTCACATAAATATTGTTTGTTTTTTCATCAAACAAAGCAGATTCAGGAGTTTTAAGACCTTCGGAAGTCGTCCAGATTTTTGTTAGGGTTTGTGAGTTAACTGAAAACCCAATTAACACCATCATGAACAGAAAAATGTTTCGTAGTTTCATAGCTATAATTTTATAAATTTGAATTCGTTTTAAGTAAAACAATGCAATTTCAAATTTGTTAATCAGAACCACAAAAATATTACCATGAAACTAATTCTGCTGTTTGTATTCGGTATTTCCATTTTTGGGATGCCTGCCCAGGCAAAAAGGCACATCATGTATGTTGGAACCTATACCAAAGGCATGGCCAATGGTATTTTTGTGTATTCGTTCGACGATCGGACAGGAAAACTTGTTGATCTGAAAATACCGGTTGTCAGCAATAATCCTTCATTTCTTACCATCTCGCCCGATAAAAAATATTTGTACTCGGTTGGCGAGGTCGATAATCTTGATGAGAAGCACAGCGGAGGTGTTTCTGCTTTTCGGATTGAAAAAACCGGACATTTAAGTTTGCTCAACCGCGTGCTTACCTTTGGTGCGAATCCATGTCACGTTTGCATTTCTCCGGATGGAAAGAAAGTAGTGACTTCGAATTATTCCGGCGGAAATCTTTCCTTATTTAATGTGCTTCCTGATGGAAGTCTGTCGGAAAATATACAGACAGTTCAACATTCAGGAAGCGGGCCGTTCCCGGGTCGTCAAACCGAACCACATGCCCATTCTGCACGGTTTGATCCTTCCGGAAAGCTTTTATATGCAGCCGATTTGGGTATCGACCAGTTGAAAATTTACCAGGTTGGAACCGGTAGCAAACCTCTTTCGCCCAATGCCCAACCATTTGTGAAACTTGCTCCGGGTTCCGGTCCGCGTCATTTCGATTTTTCTCCTGACGGGCAATTTATTTATGTCATCAACGAGTTGAACTCCACAATTACAGTTTTGATGAAATATGGTGGCGTATGGAAAGAGGTTCAGACAATCAAAACCCTGCCGAAAGATTTTACCGGGGAAAGCTGGTGTGCTGATATTCATCTGTCGGCTGATGGTCGTTTTGTTTACGGTTCGAACCGCGGACACAACAGCATTGCCGTTTTCAAGCGCGACCAAATGAGCGGAAGGCTTGAAATGATTCAAACCATTTCTGTTGAGGGAAACTGGCCGCGTAATTTTACCCTCGATCCAACGGGTAGTTTTTTAATTG
>JAUYEQ010000411.1 GCA_030691295.1 Bacteroidota bacterium | reverse complement strand
CAATTAAAGGATAGAGAATATTTTAAAATTGCAGAAGTTGCTCTATTGTTAGGTTTAAGCAAGCAGTCTGTGTATAACATGATTTATAGTGGTAAGTTGAAAGCATCCCAGCTTTCAAGTCGAATGACCTTGGTAAGTCTTAAAAATATAGAAGAGATGCTAAAAAGTACTGCTCCCTATGAAACTCGTCAAGTTAAAGAGCCAGAACTTATTACGGAATTTTATTCAACAGATGATATAAAGACCAAATTCAATGTAAAAGTAAGTTGGATTTATAAAATCGCTAAAAGCAATAACATTCCACGAATCTTAAATAAGGGCAAAAGTTATCTTAGTAAAAAACATGTAGATAATTTTTTCAAGCAGAAAGGATTCTTCGATAATCAAAACATTAAAGAATGGTATTCTGTTGCTGAAGTTGGTGAAAACTATAATATGACTTTGTCCGCTATTTACAGTTTTGTTTCTGCCAATAGAATTCCAAAGAAGAAAGATGGCAGAACAGTTTATTATTCAAAAGAACATTTTGATCTGGCCAAAGGAAGGGAATTACCAAAAGTTCCGGAATTCTATACAATACCACAAGCAATGCTAAAGTACAATCTTAGTAGGGATAGTCTTTATGCTCATATACGGAGTAAGAATATCCCCAAAATAAAAGAGGGGCGTTTTATAAAAATTTCAAAATCTTTTGTCGATCGAATATTTGAAAAACCTATAATAATTTAATCGATGGGTAGCACAAAAGTGCTTATTTCAACTGAGAGTTGAAATAAGCAAAATACGCCTATCTCTGAAAAATTAGTTCAACTTTTGTTGTGTTGCCTATTTCTCTTATTTTACGACTTTTGTGTTTAATCACTTAAAATATAGTGACTTATGTCGAAATGTGCAACTTCTTAATAAACTCAATTCATTAAATATCAGATATTTAATGTTATTTAATTATAATATTCAAATACTGATTATCAAGTATTTAGCTCCTCCGAAATGTTAGCTATTAATGATCGGTATTTAAAAAGCCAGTCCACAACCATAACAAATGAACTTTACTGTCAGCTGATTGAGTATTGGAATCATCCAATCTGCGATACAAATTATCTTCGTTTTTTAAGCGCGTGAAATGAGGATTGAGTATTTTTTCCTCTATTATCACTTTTGATTCTTTCACCAACTTAACAATCTCACCAACGTGAAAAGGTTTATTATCGAGTTGTACAAGGATACAATATTCGAGTGCCCTTTTCCAAACCTGAACTTTTTTATTTTCTGTTTTCATGACGCTGCCTCCTTAAATATTTGATTACACACTATATATTTAAACTTATAAATTGAAATGAATTTCTCTTAAAGACTAACAGAATCAACAACTATAAAAAAAGCAGTCAATTTCCTTTTTGTAAAGAATTGACTGCTCCAATGATTAATTTAGTGTACCCAAAATTCAAATTTTGGATATGAAACTTCCCCGGTTATACTATTTTGGCTTTCAATTTTAAAAGTTCCATCTTCATATTTTCCAGATCCTGCATCAAATTATTCTTCGAAGTCGAATCGTCTAACTGAGTTTTATAATTTAGGAAAAGTTGTTTATAGTATTCAACCCCTTTTTCCATATTGTCGTAAAATGTGACAAAGTATTTCTTTTGCTTGTCTGTAATCGGTTTAACAGTTTCCTCCAGCTTTCCGCCCAGATATTCGATGTACATATTTATTTCTTTCACGAAAAAATTAGGACGGTCGGTACGCTCCATCACATTGGTACGTCCATAAATATGATCAACCATTCTTTTAAGCGAATATAGGCTCGAAAAATAGGCCAGGTTTGGTCCGGGACAAATACTAACTGCAGTGCCTTCCATTTTAACATCCAAATCGTTTGCCATCAGGGTCGAAGCCGTAAGTCCGTTACATAAACAAGCTTTATCTGTTATTTTACTGAGCTGCTTTTCGAACTCCATTTCATTTAGGTTCTGCTCTTTAAGTTCCTGAATTTTACCACGTTGATATTCTTTTGACGCAGTGCAAATAGTTTGTTTTTCAGGAACAGGATTCAGTGCGAGGTATTTTTTTGTACATGGGAAACCATATTTGCCAGCTTTATTTTGCGCTTCCTTTTTCAGGTCCATGCCATTACCGCGTACATTGTTAAAAATAACGCCCAACGGAGAAACATCGCTCATGTACAGATCTTCCTCTTTTGCTTTGCACAGCACTTCCAATGTTTCTTCATCAACTGTGGTAGCTTCCGGCACGAGTAAAAACGGGGTTCCCCACCCTATCGAATCCAAATTATAATATTCAAGTAAAAACTGATGTTCGGTATTAGAACCTACTCCGCCCTGTGCGGTAATTTTTACCAGTAAAGGTTTCTCCGGAACAGGTTTTCCCTTGTCGGCAAGCGCTTTTACATAAATTTCGTGAACAGCTTCAATTAATTGTTCTTTGCTGTTCCTGAACTCTTCAAGAACCGGCCCAAGTAAAAAACCATCGGTTGCAAAAGCATGGCCACCACAGTTAAGTCCCGATTCTACGCGGTATTCTGAAACCCAAATTCCTTTCTTTGCCAGAAAACGTCCCTGAATGATTGCTGAACGATAATCGCTAACTTTCAGAATTACCTTTTTCTTCAGTTCCATTGCAGCGTTCGGATAAAAATCTTCGAACTCTTCCAGATAACTGTACAGACGCGGGTTCATTCCGGCAGAAAGCACCAATGACGAACTTAAATCGCTCAATGCAAATCCACGAAGTGCCGATTGGGCATCACTGAAAATTGAAGGTAATTTCTCATCACCGGCATAAGCATCGCGGTCAAGTTTCGACATGATGTTTACATCTATCTCGCCTGCTACCAAATTTTCACTCAGCCAACCCGAAAGTTTTTGCTTCATCTGACCAGTATTGATCATCTGATTGAATTTCAGTTTCAGATCAGAAAAATCGGGCAACATTTTAATGTATTTATCCAATTCTTCTTCGGTATGCGAAACAGAATTTTTCAGATCTTCAAACTTCTTTACAACGATCTCCTGAACAGTATTCAGATAAGCTGTAATGCGTTTGGCACGATGATCTTCTGTTTTTGATGGGATTGATTGAAATGGCAAGTTGAATTTTTTGCAGTAAAACTCCCTCATTTTTTCCATCGAAATGTCATCGACCAGCGAAATAACAGAGGAAATGCCATAATGAGCTACTTTAATCGGTGAATCAATGGAATATCCCAGGCCCATAACTGGGATATGAAAAGTGTGCGGGTTATTATCGAAACTCATAAATATATATTCTTGATTAATAATGGCGGTAAAAATAACTTATTCGGTTTAAATAGGAAAGATTAAATACTTATTAAACGACAGATTCAAAATAAAAAAAATCTGTTTTTTGAACAAATTGCCATCATTCACAAGCGTTTTTGGTATTTTTTTAACAAAGAATGCAGAAATTCGAAAAAAATGTATAAAAAAGTAACATCTGTTGCAAATGAGTGAACCATGAATTTGCATAAATATTTGAAGTCACTTTAGATTCTTGGTTTCAGATAAAACACTTCAAAAAATTACATGTTTAAGAATGATTATTACACTCAATTTAATTATCTTAGTAAGCGCATGTGATAATACACAGGATGATTTCAAATTTTCAAACCTTCTAAAATAAGCAACATGAAACCAACCATTCAGAAAATCGCAATTATTATCGGCATAGCAATAATTATCCTTATAATTCTGGTTCAATTCTTTTCAATACGCAAACTGAAAGATCAGGTACAACTTGCCAATGTTGAACTGGCAACCTTGAACGATTCAGTTTCTGTACATAAATCAAAATCGGGGCAATTAACCTTTAAAATCGCTTCTGTGGAAATTGACAAACGCAACCTTAAAGAGTCACTCGAAACACTCGAACTTACAACGAAAGAATTAAGAAACCAGGGAATAAAATACCGGAATATTATCAGTGCACAAAAAGCTCAGATTGAATCACTCGGAAAAGGATCAACAATTATTCGTGATACGATGATAATTACCAATACCGATACAATCAAAATCGCAAAATTCGATTGGTCAAATAACTTTTTAAGCCTGAAAGGTTCCATCGAAAACAAGAATCTTGATTTTGACTACAAATACAAAACAGGGATCAACATCGTAACCGAACAGCGCCCAAAAGGAACCATCGTAAACTTTTCACTAGCCGATCCGAATGCCACTATCCTTACCGGAACCAGCATCACAGTCACCCGTAAAAAATCAATCCTGGAAAAATGGTATATTACTCTACCAGTTGGTGCTTTAGGAGGTTTCTTATTGGCGAAATAGATATAAAAAAAATGATTCCTTAATATTTATGGTTCAACAATTCTATTATTTCACCAATGTTTTTCTCAGGATTTTCCAACACAACCAATTGTGTTTGAAGACTATCGAAAAGTGATTTTACCTTTGCGCCAAACTCGCCGGATACAACTTTCATTGCGCCTCTTGATGCGATTAACTGAACTGCGGCTGGACCGACTCCTTCTATGTTTTCTTTGTTTGGGTTTGAAATATACTCTGTGGTAAGCGTTTCTGTGTCGAATATTACGAAATACGAACAACGTCCAAAACGGCTGTCGAGCTTTGCTTCGGGACTATTTCCGGTTGATGTGATTGCTACTTTCATATCTTACGAATTACAGTTTCTGTCTTCCATTCCATGCTGATGTGTGGTTCCTTTTCGCGTCATCGGGGAATTGCAGGTAGGGCAAATCTCTTTTCGGCAAGGCATACCCGGTGAATGATCCTTTTCAAATCCACACTTCGGACAAATACAAATATCTTCGGTTGGGTTTAATTGGGTTTTTTCGGTGTATTGTTCAATATCGACTGACCCACAGAGTGTACAATTTCTGATCTCCACTTCTTTTGCAGGGTGATTAAACCAGCAGTCACAACTGTTACACGAATACCATTCGCTGTCGAAATACACCTTGCCACCTTCAAACACAATCGCTTTGCCCAGCACAAAGGCCTGCGCAACTTTTCGCCTTGCACTTTCATAAATGCGCGTATAAGTGGGGCGCGAAATTTCCATTATCCGCGAGGCCTCGAGGTGGCTGTACAATTCAAAGTCGCTCAACCGGATAGATTCATATTCTTCGTAATTTATAATTACCGGATTATTTTCCTCCGGAAGTCCAATTGGCCTGAATCCCTTGAAATGCGGGGATTTGTCATCTTTCGTATTCGTTTTGGTCTTGGCATGTTTTGATCATTTGTTTGTTACAAATATGATGAACTTTTGACTATTTCCTTTACATTCCTGATTTATGGTGGAAAAACTTACTTATTTCCATTAATAAGTCTTTTTCCGTCGTATTTAGAAAATGTCTAAATAAGAATCAACTTGCTATTTATAAACAATCTAAATTGCACCATATAGAATCAATCCAGCACTGAATTTCAATAAATTATAAATCCAGTTTAAACGTTTTTAAGCAAAACGAGCCAGACTTGTACAGATATACTGATATCGGCACATATTTCTATATTTAGTTTTCTATATGTTTGCATGTAATTCATAATTAAACTACAACATGGCTCATAAACGTCGTGATTTTATAAAAATATCATCGCTAAGTGCTGCAGGCCTAATCTTCGGAAGTCAATACCTGCGCTCGTCTGTTCCCGATTTTCAGAAAAAAGGATTGGGTGATTTAGGACCGATGAGCTTACAGCGAACTCCCACTTATTGCGAGATATGCTTTTGGAAATGTGCCGGTTGGGTGCATAAAAACGAAGATGGCAAAATTAAAAAGATTGTCGGAAACGATGACGATACCAATTGTAACGGACGTCTCTGCCCACGGGGAACCGGTGGTGTTGGCATGTATTACGATGAAGATCGTTTAAAAACACCTTTGATCCGCGTTACCGGAGCCGACGGAAAACAAACTTTCCGCGAGGCAAGCTGGGACGAGGCGCTGGACATGGTGGCTGAAAAACTTCAGAAAATAAAAGCTGAACATGGCGCTGAATGTACCGCACTTTTTACCCATGGCTCTGGCGGTCATTATTTCGGCAACTTGCTGAAAGCTTTCGGATCGGGAAACATTGCGGCACCTTCGTATGCTCAATGCCGTGGCCCCCGCGAAGTGGCATTTATCGCAACTTTCGGTGTGGGGATTGATTCGCCTGAACCTACGGACATCCGCGATACCCGCTGTCTGGTGCTGATTGGTTCGCATCTGGGCGAAAATATGCACAACGGGCAAGTGCAGGAAATGTCGGATGCCATCGACAAAGGCGCTGCCATTATTACTGTTGACCCACGTTTCTCTACGGTTGCAAGCAAATCAAAATTCTGGCTGCCTATCAAACCTGCCACTGATATCGCCCTTCTGCTGGCATGGATTCATGAGATTATATATAATGAATGGTATGACAAAAAATACGTCGAAAAACATACTTCAGGATTTGAGCAACTGAAAGAACACGTTAAAAACTTTACTCCTGAATGGGCGTTCGGAATTACCACGATTGCTCCTGATGTGATCAGAGAAACAGCCCGTGAGATGCATGACGCTTCTCCCTCAGTAATCATTCATCCCGGACGGCATGTAACCTGGTATGGCGATGATACTCAACGTTTACGCGCGGTTGCAATCCTGAACGCGCTGCTTGGCTCGTGGGGACGCCGTGGTGGATATTTTATTCCTGAGAAATTGGATGTTCCTGAATTTCCGCACCCGCCATTTACGAAGCCGAACAAAACCTGGCGCGACGCGATGGGAGGAAAATACCTTTTAGCCGATCTGGCGCTCGCTTCAGGAGTTTGCGATGCGACAATTCCGACTCCTGATCTTGATTGCAGCATTAAAGCATGGATTGTGAACGGAACAAACCTGATCATGACTTTGCCCGATCAGAAAAAAACGATCGAAGCCATTAAAAATCTGGAGTTACTTGTGGTGGTGGATACCATGCCAATGGAAATTACCGGGTTTGCCGATGTTGTTTTGCCTGAATGTACTTATCTGGAACGTTGGGACGAAATCAGGGTGGTGCATGGCCGGAATCCGGATATTGCACTGAGAATGCCCGCCACAGAGCCACTTTACGACACCAAACCGGCCTATTGGATTGCAAAAAAACTGGCCGGAAAGATGGGTCTGGGCGAATATTTTAATTGGGAGAACTTTGAGGATGTGCTGGATTGGCAGCTCAAACAAGTCGGATCTTCACTGGACGAAATGAAACGAATTGGCGTAAAAAACTATCCGCGTGAATCAGGACCTCTTTATATTGAAGAAGGCATCCCTTTCGAATTCGGTACCGATTCAGGAAAAATAGAATTATACTCGACCATTATTGCGGCAGAAGGTTTCGATGCCATGCCGGTTTATACTCCTCACATGGAGCCACCTTCAGGATTTTACCACCTGAATTATGGTCGTGCCCCGATGCATACCTTCGGACGAACCGCGAATAATCCAAATCTGACTGATTTGATGGATGAAAATACGGTTTGGGTAAATCCGAAAGTGGCCAAAGAATGGGGATTAAAAAACGAGCAGCCTGTTTACCTCGAAAATCAGGACGGAGTGGTTTCCGATTTTACCATCAAGGTGAGAATTACCGAGCGAATCAGGTTCGACTCGGTTTATATGGTGCATGGTTTTGGGCACAACAATGAAAAATTAACGAGAGCACACGGCAGAGGCGCCAGCGATTCACAACTTATTACACGTGTATTAATTGACCCGATCATGGGAGGAACTGGTATGAGGGGAAACTTTGTGACCTTCAGGTTTGAGAAAGAAAGTGAGGCAAAATCATGAGATATGCAATGGCCATTGATACTAAAAAATGTGTCGGCTGTGCCGACTGTGTGGTAGCTTGTCAGACTGAAAACAATGTACCGATCGGTTATTGCCGCGACTGGATTGTTGAAGTAACCGACGGAACTTATCCGCAACTGGAGATTGAACTTCGCTCGGAACGCTGCAACCATTGCGACAATTCGCCTTGTGTGCGGTGCTGCCCTACCGGAGCAAGTCATTACGAAAAAGGCGGAATCGTTGTGGTAACCCATCACAAATGTATTGGCTGCGGAGCCTGTATTGCAAGCTGTCCCTACGATGCACGGTTTTCGCATCCCGACGGATATGTCGATAAATGCACCTTCTGCATTCACCGGATAGAAAAAGGGGAAAATCCTGCCTGTGTGGCTGTATGCCCTACCAAGTGCATGTATTTTGGCGACCTGGAAAATCCGAACAGCGAAGTTTCACTTATTCTGAAAAAGCGCAAGCACAAGACACTTATTCCGGAGGCCGGAACAAAACCACAGGTTTACTACCTTATTTAAACTGAAAAGGGATGAGAGAAGAAATTATTACAAGCGGACGGTTAAATCCGCACATTGATCCTTATCTGGAGATCTGGCACTGGCAAATTCCGCTGTATCTTTTCCTTGGAGGATTGGCAGCCGGCATTTTGTTTTTTGCCGCATTGTACACCATTTTGGGAAAAGAGGATAAATATCCGGGAGCAGTGCGCCGCGCGCCAATTATTGTTCCTTTTCTGCTGGTACTCGGATTGTTTGCCTTGTTTCTCGATTTGAAACACAAACTCTTTTTCTGGCAACTTTATACTACCGTCCGTTTGCAATCGCCCATGTCGTGGGGTGCCTGGACTCTAATGGCCATTACTCCCCTTTCGATGGTTTGGGTTGCACTGCACATTCGCGAATATTTCCCGAAATGGGACTGGAAATACGATATTTTAAAAGAAATCGAGGCTTTTCTGGTGAAGTATAAATATTATCTGGCCTGGATAATCATTGTATATGCAGTCATTCTGGGAATTTACACAGGCATCCTGTTATCAGCCTTTAATGCCCGTCCGCTTTGGAATACGTCTATTCTTGGGCCACTGTTCCTGACTTCCGGCTTATCGGCAGGTGCGGCAACCATCATTCTTTTTGCAAAGTCTGAAAAAGAGCGCATTTTATTCGCTAAAATCGATTTGCTGTTGATTGTCATCGAATTGTTCCTGATTATCCATCTTTTCATGGGCTTTTTGGCCAGCACATCGGTTCAGATTGATGCGGCGAATCTATTTTTGGGAGGTCAATACACGGCCCCATTCTGGATTTTCGTGGTGGTATTGGGAATGGTAGTTCCGGCAATACTTGAAATTATGGAATTAAAACACATCAAAGTCCCGGTAATCATTCCGGTTGTTCTGGTTTTATTCGGAAGCGTCATGTTACGATTCATCATCGTTTTTGCCGGACAAATGAGCCGGTGGCTCTATTGAGTTTCAAGTTCCAGATTTCAAGTTCCAAGTGTCGCCATGAAGTTGGTTATTGGTTATTCGAGATTGAACATTGGATATTGGATATTGAGCAAAGTTTCAAGTTCCAAGTTCCAAGTGTGCCATGAATATTGGATATTGGTTATTCGAAATTGGATATTGAATATTTTATTTTTTTGCGGATGCAGCCAGCTTATTCTTTGCCGTTTCGCTTCAGCGAACGGACAGAAGACAAACAAACAGCTCCGTCCGCGACTAGGGTTGCAAAAAAACAAAAACCTTCTTTCGGACGGAAAGGAAATAATTTCTTTAAAACAAAAAAATAAGAAATATCGAATAAGAAAAAAGAAAAAAGAAAAAAGAAAAAAAATAATACCATAAAAACACAAACATGACAAAAGACAATAACCCTAAAATGTACATGAATCCTTATCTCGGCGGTGCTTTGCTGGGATTGGTGCTGGTATTTGCATTCTGGGTTTCAGGACGCGGATTGGGAGCCAGTGGCGCTCCAAAAAGTTTGATCGTTGCAGGAGTTGAAGCCGTCGCACCGGCACATGCCTCCACAGCCACTTTCTACAAAGAATATGGCAGCGCCAAAGAAAATCCATGGAAAGCATGGCTGGTTTTTCAAATGATGGGAGTTGTTGTTGGCGGTTTTATTTCAGGAGCATTTGCCGGACGTTTGAAATTTGAAGTGGAAAAATCTCCTAAAATCACCAATAAAATCCGAATTATTTTCGCCCTTATTGGCGGTATTTTGTTCGGATTCGGTTCGCAACTGGGACGCGGATGTACCAGCGGATCGGCACTAACCGGAATGGCTGTATTATCGGTCGGCGGATTTGTCACCATGGCAGCCATATTCGGAACCGCATTCGGACTGGCCTATTTTGCCCGTAAACTCTGGATCTGACGAGTTCCAGGTTCAAAGTTTCAAGTTCCAGGTTAGCCACTTGCAAAGCGTTCATTTAATTTGAAATTTTATTTTTTTATTGGATATTCAATATTGGTTATTGAGTATTGGATATTCGTTCAAGTTTAAAGTAAATTCAATAAATCAAATCTTCAATCCTTCAATATATGGGACCTTTAGTAGTAAACGAAATAATATCACCGGAAACCAATCTTTTCTTTGCCTTCATTATTGGCATCGCGTTCGGTTTTGTGCTCGAAATCAACGGATTCTCTTCAAGTCGGCGACTTGCCGGAATGTTCTACGGATACGACACCACCGTGCTGAAAGTATTCTTCACTGCGGCGATTGTCGGCATGATCGGTATTCTCTTCCTCAGCTTGTTCGGCATGCTCGATCTCAGCCTTATCTATATCAACCCGACCTTCCTCTGGTCAGCCATAGGTGGCGGGGTTATTATGGGAGCCGGCTTCATTTTGGGCGGTTATTGCCCCGGAACATCCTTCGCGGCAGCCTCCATTGGAAAATTAGATGCACTGGCCTTTATTGGCGGACTTTTTATTGGCATTTTCATTTTTGCCGAAGGTTACCCACTTTGGGAAGGATTTTACGAAGCCAAAGATTTGGGCTATCCGTTACTGAACAATCTGATTGGCACATCACGTGGTATGATGACATTCCTTATCATTCTGGTGGCACTTGCCATGTTTTGGGTGGGCGAATGGGCTGAAAAGAAATTTGCCCGTGCCGATTATAAAATTAATCAACATTAAAATTTCCGGATTATGAAATCACTAAAAATACTTGCAATTGCAATCCTTCCACTTGGACTTATTATTGCAGCCGTACCCGAAAACACCACCCGTCCATACAAATTAACTGCCGAAGAATTGTTGATTGAAGTAATGGAAAACCGTCAGTTTATGAGTCCCGACGAAATAGCCCAAATGTTGATTGACAAAGATCCTTCGCTGCAACTGATTGATGTAAGAAGCAACGATCAGTTTGAAAAATTCTGTCTGCCCAATGCAATCAATATTCCACTTGAGAGTTTGTTAAGCAGCGAATTCGATGATGTGTTGAATCAAGACGTAAAACTGAATGTTTTCTATTCGAACAGCAGCAACGATGCCAATCAGGCTTGGATGATTACCCGTCAGTTAGGCTACAATAACAATTACGTACTGCAGGGTGGACTAAACTACTGGGCCGAAACCATTCTTAATCCTGAAAAACCAGCAGAAAGCAGTCCGAACGAGGAAATTGCCAAATACAATTTCAGGATGGGTGCCAACCAGGCATTGGGCGGCGGATCAGATGCTGCGG
>JAUYEQ010000387.1 GCA_030691295.1 Bacteroidota bacterium | reverse complement strand
GGCTGCTCGAATATACCAAAACAGTTGATGGCCGGGCCATGAAAGCTCAGGTTCTCGACAGTATGGATCTCGAGCAGGAGCGTGGAATTACAATTAAAAGCCACGCCATTCAGATGCAGTACACACATAATGGCCAGGAATATACCCTGAACCTGATTGATACTCCCGGTCATGTTGACTTCTCGTACGAAGTTTCGCGTTCAATCGCTGCCTGCGAAGGCGCTTTGCTCATCATAGATTCAACACAGGGAATTCAGGCTCAAACTATTTCAAATTTGTATCTGGCCATTGATCATGATCTGGAAATTATTCCAATCCTGAATAAAATGGATCTGGACAATGCCATGCCCGAAGTGGTAGAAGATCAGATCATCGGGCTGATTGGCTGTAAACGCACCGATATCATTCGCGCCAGTGGAAAAACCGGACTTGGAATTGAAGAAATTCTTGAACGTATTGTTAATGTAATTCCTGAACCTCAAGGCTCGGTAGATGCACCGCTTCAGGCACTGATTTTCGACTCAGTTTTTAATCAATTCAGGGGAGTAATTGCCTATTTCAAAGTGGTGAACGGTGTGATCCGCAAAGGCGATATGGTGAAGTTTGTGAATGCGTCGAAAGAATATCTGGCCGATGAAGTTGGCGTGCTCAAACTCGGAATGTTTGAACGCCCCGAGATGAAAGCTGGCGACGTGGGATACATTATTTGCGGGATAAAAACAGCCAAAGAAGTAAAAGTCGGGGATACAATTACTCACGTGAAAGCGCCTTGCGATAAAGCAATTGCAGGTTTTGAGGAAGTGAAACCAATGGTTTTTGCCGGCGTTTACCCAATCGACTCCGAAGATTACGAAGACCTTCGTTCGGCCATGGAAAAATTGCAGTTGAACGATGCGTCGCTTACCTACGAACCCGAATCGTCGGCTGCGCTGGGTTTTGGTTTCCGTTGCGGTTTCCTCGGACTGCTGCACATGGAAATCGTTCAGGAGCGCCTCGACCGCGAATACGATATGAACGTGATTACCACCGTTCCCAACGTGTTGTACCACGTGCACACGACCAAAGGCGAAACCATCAATGTTTACAACCCGTCGGGACTGCCTGCTACCACTACCATCGACGATATTGACGAGCCTTTTATCCGCGCAAATATTATTACTGCTTCCGATTTTATCGGGTCAATCATGACTTTGTGCCTCGAAAAACGTGGAATACTTATCAAACAGGAATACCTGACCACCGACCGCGTTGAGCTGATGTTCGATCTTCCGCTGGGCGAAATTGTGTTCGACTTCTACGATAAACTGAAAAGTATTTCGAAAGGATATGCTTCGTTCGATTACCATGTTCTTGATTTCCGCCCTGCCAAACTGGTGCGTCTGGATATTCTCCTGAACGGTGAAATGGTGGACGCTTTATCTACTTTGATACACGTGAGCAATGCATACAGTTTTGGAAAACGCATGTGCGAAAAGCTGAAGGAATTGATTCCACGTCAGCAGTTCGATATTGCCATTCAGGCGGCCATTGGCGCAAAAATTATTTCGAGGGAAACGGTTAAAGCGGTTAGGAAAGATGTGACCGCCAAATGTTACGGAGGTGATATTACCCGTAAACGCAAACTGCTTGAAAAACAGAAAAAAGGCAAAAAACGCATGAAGCAGGTTGGAAATGTGGAAGTTCCGCAGAATGCATTTTTAGCGGTTCTGAAATTGGATTGAGAAATTGATGATTAGTTGAGGGTTTCGCGTGAAGTAGTATTGTCACTATCTTTCGAAGCATCAGCAATCGGGTGCGGAGATTTTCAATCTCCGTTTTTTATTTAAACACGATTACAAAGCGCGGCACCAATCCGCAACCTTTTCAGGTGCAGAGCACCGTTGATATTTGTAGCATGAATGATGCAATACACACAAAAGGTGCGGAGCACCGAAATACAGACACCTATGAGCTTTCCCAAAGTTTATTTTAAACTGAAAAAAACTTTGGGAAAGCTTTAAGACCAAGAATGTCACGTGATACATTTATTTCCCGTAAACCGGAAGTTTCTTCTTACTGAGCAGGTGACTCAAAGTCACCTGCTCAGTATGTAAACATCCCCTACTTACCCCAGTCCAGCAATCGCTGTTCGCCCTCGAGGGTTCGGATTTCGGTAATTTCCTGCGAAACCTCCACCACGCCCCGGTAATTTCCCTGTTCATCGCGCACGGCGAAATACTGGATCAGGATAAATTCGCCTTTCATCTGAATCCAGAAACTGGCCTTATCCTTTTCGCCGTTTCGGAAAGCCTCCACAATTTGCTCCACGACGTGCACACTTTCGGGCGGATGGCAGTTTTTCACTTCGCGTCCGATAATCGAATTGGTGCGGCGGAAGATCCTTTTCTCAGGAGTAGAGAAAAATTTCACCTTGTCAAACTCATCGACATAGGTGATATCAACCGGTAAATGATTAAACAGAAGGACAATTTGTTCGGCAGATAAAAACCCGGTTTTTAAGTCTATTTCTCCTGAAGTCGCGGGTTCTCCGATCGAAGTTTCCTGCAATTTAATTTCAGGATGAATAAACGGAAAGCCGATTTCGATGCACTGGTTCAGCAATACGCTGAGTTCTTTTTCAGGAATTAAATCGAGTGCAACAGGGAAGAGTATTCGTTCTTCGCGGAACCTGATGGCATACATATCGAAAAACACATCGCCTGCCAGCCGGTTGAATTGTTTCAGATCGAAACCCGGTTCGGCAAGCAACCCAACAATCGTTTTTATGTTTTCACGAATATCGTCGTGAAGCGACCACATTACCTGCAAACAATTGTAATCGGGCATGTATGCTTCAATCAGCGGAAACAAAACATTTTCCTTGATCTGATAGTGCAGGTCCATTTTCGACAGATCGGCAAATTTTTCCCTCAACCCGTTACGGATTGCCTGATTTTCCGGATCGCCGTTGATTTCCTTCATGAATGGGCGGATTGCTTTCAGGCGCAGGTCGAGTTGTTCGTTGTTTTGGATCAGGTAACCGGCCAGACTATCTGCCGCCGGGGCAGTATAGGGAAATTCGCGCAGTGTTTTGCTCAAGAGGTTCAACGCCTTGTTGATACCTTTTTTCAGGTCATTCATTGGCAGCTTCAGGTGGAGCAGCCAATCGACCACCGAAATTACATCGGCAGGGGTGGCGCGATCGATCACATCCTGGTATTCGCCGACCATCGCCGGATTTATCTCACCGCGGACAGCTGCTTCGAAAAGTTCCGTCAACCGGGCGACCCGCTCTTGTTTATGGTTGGTAAATTCTGACATTTTATTTGTTTTTTAATTATACGAATAACGGGTTAAAATCGGATGTTTGAATTCCATATTTTTTATTTTTTTCGCCCCACTGAATTTTTAACAATGTTTCATTTTCATCGCGATTCCCCGGTTTTAACATTCATCAAATCCATCCAATCCCCAGGCCGATGCCCCTGGGCTAGGTTGTGTTGCCCTTTCAGGGCGTGTGCTTTGTACATTCAATAATGCCCATTCAATGCAATTCCACGGGCTGAAGGCCCAGTATATCCTGGCCCATGGCAACGGCTTTCGACAAACTCAATCCAGCGCCTTGGGGTAAAAAAGCGACAATGCAATTGGCGCCCTGAAGGGGCAGCATAGAATTTGATTTAGATAGCATCATCATTTCATTTTCATTTTTTGAATTAGGCATTTATTTAATGCACGAAACATTTAACAAACCCAGTGGGTTGGTATGTTTATAGAAAATATTCGGAGCGACGACATTCGACCCCGATGGGGTCGAACCCATACTCACTTCAATTTTTCTATAAATATTTGATGCCTCTGGCATCTGACGATATTTGCTAAATGCCTAATTCAATTCATTTTTTCAAATTGTTCTTTTCCCATTCCCTGCCTGCGGCTGGCAGGCGTCCGAAACATGATTTTCCGTTGAAAAACATTCCTGCCCGGACGGGTTGCCGCTTCATTCCACCGGATTAAAATCGTTCGACTGAGACTTCGGCGTGAGCTCAGTCGAACGCTCACGCCGAAGTCCGGAGCTACAAAATGAACCATCCCTATGGGATTTACATGTTAGAGCCGTAGGCTCGGTTTATGTTGTAAGGATGGACTTTAGTCCGTCCCGGAGCGGGCAAACAACACGAAGAGAGCCGTAGGCTCGGTTCATGTTAATATCTACCCATCCAAAATGTTATAGAACTCCTTCAGGGAGTCGAACTTTCCAAAGTCCGACAGTTCATACCCGACTTCGAAAGTCAGGTTCCCTTTTGTTGCTTCGATCATTCTTCTGAAATAAGGTTTTTAGTATTTTATGAGTATCCGGTTGTGTACCCAAGTTATCATTTGCCGTCTGCTTCAGCTGACGGATAAATTGGTGATCGTGGCCAATGGCTTTAGCCACAGCATTTTCGGCTAAAGCCCATAATATTTGCTCAATTTGACCCGTTGCCTAAAGGCGAACGGCAAAGGATATTTCTACATTATTCAACGGTATAGGTATATAGCCGGATATTCATTTAATATTTTGATGTTACCTTATTTTTTATTCTTCAACCTTAGTAGAAAATCGGAGAGAAAAGAAAACAACCTTATTTACCTTATTTGGTTATCCATATCTCCCCATCTTCTCATTTTCACCTTTCTATTTCGTCTGAAAGATGATTTTCCTTTGAAAAACATTGTTCCGCGGACGGGTGGTCGCCATTTTCATCTTCAATCCGTCAGCTAAAGCAGACGGCAAAGGATATTGCTTTTGCAAAGATCAATCATTCATTTCAGGGCAATATTCTTTGCCGTTGCCTTTAGGCAACGGATCGGGAATTGCG
>JAUYEQ010000383.1 GCA_030691295.1 Bacteroidota bacterium | reverse complement strand
AGCAATTGGGAAAAATTCGTCAACCGGATGTATGAGAAAGGTATAAAAATTTTCGTTACCGGCTCGAATGCAAAACTACTTAGCTCAGAAATTTCCAGCAGCCTGACCGGACGAAACAAACTTATTGAATTGTTTCCATTTTCATTTCCCGAATACCTGCGGTTTATCGGCGCTAACTGGAACCTGGAACATCTTTCATCAAAATCGAAATCACTATTAATCAAAGATTTAAATCAGTACATACAAACCGGAGGGTTTCCTCTGGTTGTTAAAGAGAACGACACTGAGCTGGTCAATGGCTATTTTCAGGACATCCTTTACCGTGACATCATTTCGCGTTACCGCCTAGCGCAGGTGAATGAAATCAAACAAATCGGTTTATACTTGTTGTCAAATACCGGAAAGCTGTTTTCCTACGCAACCTTACAGAATATTTCAGGCGTTAAAAGTCTGAGTTCCATAAAGGATTATCTGTATTATTACGAACAGACCTATCTTTTCTTTTACCTCAAAAAATTTGATTATTCGGTAAAGAAACAGATTATGAATCCCAAAAAAGTATATACTGTCGATCAGGGTTTTGCCAACCGGTTGGGCTTTAACTTTTCGGAAAACAAGGGTCGTCTTCTGGAGAATATCGTGTTTCTGGAATTGCGTCGCCAGGGAAAAGATATCTTTTATCACTTGGATAAATACGAATGTGACTTCCTGATCAGAGAGGGTCTGGAAATTATTGAGGCCATACAAGTTGTTTACCAATTGGATGCGAATAACTTCGAACGCGAATACCGGGGATTGTCAGAAGCCATGACCACCCATTATATCAAACGTGGATTGTTCATTGTTTACGATTTAGATGAGTCAGTTATCTCTGACAAAGAAGATTTTGAAATTATTCCTATATGGAAGTGGCTTCTGACATAGCGATTGAGAACAGTAAATACAAAACAAAACTTCCCTGTAAAAAATCACCTCCTTCTTTTCAATTTTCGTAAGATTCTATTATCTTGTTTGCACGCCAATGATTAAATGGCTGTCAATAAATTAAGCGATAATGATTTCAGAAACGAGCCTTGAGAAATTAGAAATTTTAGCCGGAGCCGCCAAATACGATGTGTCGTGCGCTTCGAGTGGAACCCAGCGGAGCAATACGAAAGGTGGTATCGGGAATGCTTCGGCCTGGGGCATCTGCCATAGTTTTGCCGAAGACGGACGCTGTATTTCGCTGCTCAAGATCATGCTCAGCAACTTCTGCATATACGATTGTGCCTATTGCATCAACCGCAAAAGCAACGACATTCCGCGCACCTCCTTTACTCCTGAGGAAATTGCCAATCTAACCATCGAATTTTACCGCAGAAACTACATCGAAGGATTGTTCCTCAGTTCGGGCGTACTTCGAAATCCTGATTACACCATGGAAAGAATGGTTACAGTTGCCAAATTATTGAGAACAGAACACAAATACAACGGGTACATCCACCTGAAAGCTATACCGGGAGCAAGCGAGCAACTGATTGCCGATGCTGGACGCTGGGCAGATCGTTTGAGTGTGAACATAGAAATACCAACCGAAAACAATCTGAAAATACTGGCTCCTGACAAGGATTTCAAGAGTGTGCTGGAACCGATGAAAATCATTTCAAACAACATTACGGAATCGAAGGAGGAGCGAAAGAAACACCGGGGCGCGCCACTTTTCAGTCCTTCCGGGCAAAGCACCCAACTGATTATCGGAGCCACCAACGACACGGATCATACCATTCTAAAACTATCATCGGCCTTGTACAGCAAGCGGGATCTCAAAAGGGTTTATTATTCAGGATACATTCCCGTAAATAGTTACGACAGCCGGTTGCCGGCTTTGAATACTCCCCCACTCCGCCGCGAGCACCGCTTGTATCAGGCCGACTGGCTGTTGCGGTTTTATGGTTTCAAAGCCAATGAAATTGTGAATGCCGAAAATCCGAATCTCGATCTGGAACTCGATCCGAAAGTGACCTGGGCTTTGCGTAATCCGCACCTTTTTCCCGTTGACATCAACAAGGCCGATCCGTTGATGCTGCTTCGTATTCCGGGAATCGGAACACATTCAGTACAGCTGATTCTATTGGCACGAAAACATACCAGGCTAAATTCTTCGCATCTGCAAAAAATGGGCGTGTTGATGAAACGCGCAAGGTTTTTCATTACCTGCAACGAACTCCGCTCGCAGAACGTTCAGGAGTTAAAGCCTGAAATCGTCCGCCAGCTTTTGCTTGAAAAGAAAGCGATTGGAACCGACGGCGCTGTTCAGTTGAAGTTGTTTAATCCGGTGATGTTAGCGTTAAGATAGTGTTCAGTCTCAGTCGCAGTTGGCATTTTGATTGGATATTGAACATTCAATAATGGATATTAATAAAGTCCCAATAAACATTTCATTGTGGGTCATTAAAATTAAATCCTTTCAGGATTTTTCTCAAGTAGAACAATTCTGAATGCTTAGAAATTAATCATAGATATAAAAAAGATGAACGTTTTTGCATACGACAATACCTTTGAAGGACTTTTAACCTTGGTTTTTGAAAGCTACCAGCGCAAACATTTTCCTGATGAAATCCTTTCAGGAGAAGGAAGTCAGCCGGTTTTATTTGCTTCGACCAATACTATTGAAACAGATGAAAGGAAAGCAGAACGAGTTTGGAATGGAATTGTAAAACATTCGTCGGAAGAAAACGCTCACCGTATTTATCGTGTTTTTCTGGCCGATATGCCCGACACGCCGATGTTGGTTTTAAAGTATATCCGGCTGATAATCGATTCAAACAAAAACGAAGAAACCAATTTTTCGGAGCCAGTCGTGGTTGAGTTTAATAAATTGCATCAGAAAGTATGCAAGGAAGCGCACCGCATCAATGGATTTGTGCGGTTTCAGAAAACAGTGGAGGGCAGTTATTACGCTTCGTTTGCGCCAATTTACGATGTGTTGCCGCTATGTATCCCGCATTTCCGCGACCGTTTTGCCGATCAGCAATGGATTATATACGACCTTAAACGCAACTACGGTTTCTGGTATGATCTGAAAAATGTTTCGCGGGTGGTTTTCGACGATCTGAAAGTCAATCCGCAAAACGGACAACTGCATTCTTCGCTTTTAGCCGATGATGAAAAGCTTTTTCAGCAACTGTGGAGACAATATTATCACAGTATTTGTATTCAGGAGCGAAAAAATGACAAAGTACACCGGCAGCTCTTACCCCAACGGTTCTGGAAATATCTTCCGGAGAAAGGATTTCTTTCTCTTTGATGTTCTTTCCTGAATTCCATCGGGCTTTTGCCGGTTTTATCCTTGAAGATTCGTGAAAAATAGAAATAGGATTCAAATCCAAGGTCGATGGCAATTTCCTTAAAACTCTGATCGGTAGATACCAGCAAGTCTTTTGCCTTTTGTATCCGGAGCGATAAATGATATTGCGTGGGCGAAATACCAGTATATTTCCTGAACATTTGCCTGAAATATGAATAACCCACATTCAAATCTGTCGCCAGTTGTTCAATATTCACATTTGCATTTAAGTTTTCCCTGAAATACAAACAGGCTTTCCTGATGGTGCGTTCGATGGTTTTTCCGGCAAATTCCTGATTTCGGACAACTGACAGGATTTTGGAAAGCATCAGGATTGTATTAGCTGCAGCAACTTGCTGATGGCCGGTTTTCTCATCTTTCACCAGTTGAATGATCTCAAAGAACAATTTCAGCAAACTTTCCTGAAAACCAACGTACAAAACAGGTTTCCCAGTCTGGAAAAATCCCTCATGAAACAATTTTGAACAAAAATCGCCATTAAAGCCAATATAATGTTCGTTCCATCCGGTATTCGGATCAGGCTTGTAACGATGCCACATTCCGGGCCGCAGAATAAGCATCGAACCGGGAACAACCTGAAACTGCCCATTGCTGGTTTCAAATATTCCTGAACCTTCGGTGATATAATTGATCTGATATTCCTGAAGTTCCCGGCCCTTTTCCCAGGTGAAATAGTAGCCGCTCGGATGAACCTTTGGCGGATAAACCAGTGAAGGTGGTATTTGCGCGAAACCTGCAACTGTAAGAAAAAGTCCCCAGTCTTTGTCCAGAGAGCCAGCATTGATATATTTTGCAAAAGAATCGTGTGGCATAGGGTTTCAGAGCCTCCCCCAAACCCCCTCCTAAAGAGGGGGCTTAAGAATCGGCATTTGTTTATTTTCGTTATTAATAAATAGTCTGTTTCAATGGCTGATCAGTTAAGAGAATTCCTTCAGAATTTTCATTACCCTTGCCTCACCCTTTGGGGGAGAGGTTGGAGAGGGGCTTTTGTGTCATTTTGTGCAAATCAAGAATCATTTTGACTATTGATCACTGCTAATTAGTACGTATCTTTACTTTTGCAAAACTAAGCAATAAAGTCATAATAGATATAACTTAACTAAACAAAACTATGAATGCATTATTAGGAATTATTTTTCACACCCTTGGTGGCGGCGCTTCGGGAAGTTGGTACATGCCATACAATTGGGTGCAGAAATGGCGATGGGAAGTTTATTGGATTTCCGGCGGAATTTTCTCGTGGTTTATCATGCCATTACTCGCTGTCGTCTTGACGATTCCTGACTGGCAAGGGATCATCCAATCCACCCAGGGAAGCATTTTCCTCAACACATATATCATGGGTTTGCTTTGGGGAATTGGAGGTCTGACTTACGGACTGGCTATACGCTACCTTGGAATGTCGCTGGGTAACTCTGTACTTTTAGGAATTACTTCTATAGTTGGTTCGCTGGGCTTGCCCATTTTGCGCAATATCCCTGGTTTTGCTGAAATAATTCCGGAAGGACTATCGTTCACCGATTTGTTTAGCAGTGCAGGCGGACGAATCGTCATTCTCGGTATAGTAGTTTTGTTAGTCGGAATTATCCTCAGCGGACTCGCCGGAATTAGAAAAGATCAGGATCTGGGCAAAAATAAAGAGGGAGTTAACAGTGAGTTCAAGCTTTCAAAAGGATTAATGATTGCAATTGTTTCGGGTGTTTTAAGTGCATTCTTCAGTTTTGGAATCGATACAGGGAAAGAAATGGCTGTCGTTGCCAGATCCTTGGCTGTTGAACAGGGCTATCCTTTTTTGACCGAAGCGGAGGGCGGCTTCAAGTACCTCTTCGAAAACAATATTATCTTTTTTGTAATTCTCCTGGGTGGCCTCACCACCAACCTGATTTGGACAACCGCCCTGATTTTAAAAAATAAAACAGGTGGCGACTTTATTGACAAGAAAACGCCGCTGCTGGCCAACTACCTTTTCTGTGCACTGGCCGGAACTACCTGGTTTTTGCAATTCTTTTTCTACGGAATGGGCGAAACCAAAATAGGCAACGGCGCCAGTTCATGGACACTTCACATGGCCACCATTATTCTGACCGCCAACCTTTGGGGTTTCTATCGCAAAGAATGGAAAGGCGTATCAAAGAATACCTACAACATGATTCTGATAGGCATTGGCGCGATTCTTTTGTCGGTTATTATTATCGGAATCGCCAAATGGTTATATCCTGAATTAAATGCGCTCGGATAATGGAACGACTTGCTTTTAAGATGCACCTCAATGAAGGGCAAAAAGAAGAATATACAAGACGGCACAACGAACTTTGGCCTGAATTGCACCAACTCCTGAAAGATGCCGGAGTGAGCGAATACTCCATCTTCCTGGATGAAGAAACCAATACCCTTTTCGCTTTTCAGAAAGTGAATGGCGACGGAGGTTCGCAGGATTTGGGGAAAACCGAAATCGTTCAGAAATGGTGGGCTTTTATGGCCGACATCATGAAAACCAATCCGGACAATTCACCGGTTACCACACCTTTGGAAGAAGTATTTTACATGGAATAAACCAACACAACTAAACTATACTATTATGAAACAAATGATTAGATGGACGAAAATATTCGTCGTTTTAATGGTTGTCAGCAATTTGAATTCGTTTGCTGCCGCGAAAACAGAAGTAAAAGAGCTGGTCTGCGAATACCAGGTCAACCCGATGGGTATCGACGCTCAGAAACCACGCCTTAGCTGGCAAATTCTTTCTGCTGAAGAAAATGTACTTCAAACTGCCTACGAAATTAAGGTTACTGACCAAACAGCAAAAGGCAAACAACTTTGGACTTCAGGAAAAGTAAACACCGACAAATCGGTTAACGTTGCCTATGAAGGTCCGGCATTAAAATCAATGCAAAGGGCTTACTGGCAGGTTCGGGTTTGGGACAACAAAGGCAAAGTAACTGCGTGGAGCGCTCCGGCTTATTGGGAAATGGGAATTCTGGAACCTGAATCGTGGAAAGCTGACTGGATTAGTATCCCAACTGAATCGACAGAAAAAGGCTCAAAACCGTCGCAATATTTTAGAAAAGACTTTTCGACCGGCAAGAAAATAAAATCAGCCCGTGTTTATGTCACTTCACTGGGACTCTACCAGTTGTTCCTGAATGGGAAAAAGGTGAGTACCGATTTGTTTACTCCGGGCTGGACCAGCTACAAAAACCGTATTCAATACCAAACCTACGACGTCACGGCGATGATTCAGCCGAAAAATTCGATTGGAGCAATCGTTGGCGATGGCTGGTACCGCGGAAACATCGGCTGGGTTAGTCAGAACGGCTATTATGGTAGTAAGTTGGCGTTACTGGCTCAACTTCAAATTAATTATACTGACGGAACAAGCGAAACGGTTGTTTCCGATCAAGACTGGAAGGTTACCAACAATGGGCCGATTCTTTTCTCGGATATTTACAATGGCGAAACTTACGATGCCCGTAAAGAAATGTCGGGTTGGGCGAATACCGGATTTAACGATAGCAATTGGGAAAAAGTAAGCATCCTCGATCATTCAAAGAAAATACTGATTGCTCCGCAGGGCTCAGTGGTAAAAGCCATCGAAGAAATTAAGCCCATCAAACTGATAACCACACCCAAAGGCGAAACAGTTTTCGACATGGGTCAAAACATGGTTGGCTGGGTGCGATTAAAAGTTCAGGGTAAAAAAGGCGATCAGGTAACTTTGAAATTTGCAGAAGTACTGACCAAAGAAGGCAACTTTTACACCGATAACCTGCGCAGCGCAAAATGTACCGATGTATATATATTAAAAGGCGAAGGCGAAGAAATTTACGAACCAAATTTCACCTTTCATGGCTTTCGCTTTGTCCAAATTGAAGGACTATCCGGCCAGCCCTCGCTCGATCAGATTACCGGCGTGGTGATTCATTCGGACATGGCGCCTACCGGAACATTTGCCTGTTCCGATCCGATGATTAACCAACTTCAGAAAAATATCCAATGGGGTCAAAAAGGTAATTTCCTGGATGTTCCTACTGACTGTCCGCAGCGCGACGAGCGTTTGGGCTGGACTGGAGATATACAGGTTTTCGGCATGACCGCTGCCTTTAATTTTAATGTGGCTCCATTCTTCACCAAATGGATGCGCGACTTAGCTGCCGACCAATTGCCCGATGGAAGAGTGCCACACGTAATTCCTGATGTACTCAGAGGCGATGGCGGCTCAACAGCCTGGGCAGATGCTTCGATCATTGTTCCGTGGACAAATTACCTCGTTTATGGTGATAAAGGCATCCTTGAAGTTCAGTATCCAAGCATGAAAGCCTGGGTAGAATACATGAAAACCAAGGCTGGCGAGGATCTGCTTTGGACGGGTGACAATCATTTTGGCGACTGGCTCGCTTTTGCTTCAACCCGATCGGATTACACCGGAGCGACTACCGAAAAAGACCTGATTGCAACGGCTTATTATTCTTATTCTTCTGGTTTGCTGGGAAAAATTGCTGGTATTATCGGACAAAACGAAGATGCAAAAAAATATACGCAACTATCAGAAAGTATTAAAAAGGCATTCGTGAAAGACTTTGTCACACCTGCCGGACGTTTGGTTTCGCATACGCAAACTGCTTATTCACTGGCTTTGGCATTCGATCTTCTTCCTGAAGATCTGATTCCGAAAGCAGCAGCCTTCCTTGCCGCAGATGTTAAAAAGATGGGGCACCTCACCACCGGATTTGTTGGAACACCGCTACTTTGTAAAACTTTGTCGGCACATGGTTACGAAGACCTTGCCTTTATGCTTCTGAACCGGAAAGATTACCCCTCATGGCTGTATCCGGTTACTCAGGGTGCAACCACCATATGGGAGCGCTGGGACGGACAGAAACCCGACGGATCATTTCAGGATGTGGGGATGAACAGTTTTAACCATTATGCTTACGGCGCGATCGGCGAATGGCTTTACCGCCATGTTGCAGGTTTAGACCTTGATCCTGAAATTCCGGGGTACAAACATATTTTACTCGCTCCACATCCTGGTGGCGGTTTGACCAATGCCAATGCAGAATTTAAATCCATCTACGGAAAAGTAAAATCTGCATGGAAACTGGAAGGAAACGACTTTGTTTATGAAGTGACCGTTCCGGCAAACACAACAGCAACAGTTACTTTACCCGCGGCAAAAGCTGATCAGGTGACATTGAATGCTCAGGCTATTCCGGCCACATTGAAAGAAAGTTTGAAACAAACGGACAAAAGCGTTTCACTGAATATTGGATCAGGAAATTATACATTCAGATATCCGAACCCCATCTCCAACCCTTCCCCAAAATAGGGAAGGAGTTTGGGCGTTGAAAGTTTGAAGTTGCGTACTTAAATAGCGAATAGTAATCGAAAGAAGGGGAGCGGCTGGGACTCCGAAGGAGTCAAATATCAATAACCCCGGGTAAGGAGGAACGACGCAACCCGGGGCAAATGAAAGCGACGAAAACAAGGCGCATCTAAAAATGCTGTTTGAAATATAAATGCTGTATGCGCCGCAACAGAAAAGACATTCAGAAATATCAAATATACACAATCAAAAAATCCCCCTCCTTTGGAGGGGTTAGGGGAGGCTCTATTATGAACAAGACACGAATTGAAGCGGCCTATCAACTGGCCAAAGAAGAATACGCCGAACTGGGCGTAAATACAGATCATGTATTAAAAAAAATGAACGACGTCGTCATTTCATTACATTGCTGGCAGACCGACGATGTGGGCGGTTTTGAAACTCCGGATGCAACTCTTTCGGGAGGTGGAATTCAGGCTACCGGAAATTATCCTGGCAAAGCGACCACCATCGAACAAATGCGTGCCGACCTCGAAAAAGTATTATCGCTTCTTCCTGGGAAACAACGTTTGAACCTTCATGCCATTTATGGCGATTTCAAAGGCGAATTCGTTGACCGAGACCAGATTGAAGTGAAGCATTATCAAAGCTGGATAGATTGGTGCAAAGTGCAGGGAATCGGAATGGATTTTAATGCTTCCTGTTTTTCGCATCCAAAATCGGCCGATGGATATACGCTTTCAAGCAAAGATGAAGGAAACCGCAAATTCTGGGTGGAACATGTAAAACGTTGCCGTGCTATTTCTGCTGAAATTGGGAAACAACTTGGAACACCATGCGTGCACAATACCTGGATTCCCGACGGATCAAAAGACACACCGATCGACCGCAACGGATACCGCGCTTTGCTGAAAAAATCGCTCGATGAAGCAATGGCTGTTGAATATCCGAAAACCCAGATGAAAGATGCCGTTGAAAGTAAACTGTTCGGTATTGGCGCCGAGTCGATGACCGTTGGTTCGCACGATTTTTACCTCGGATATGCCATCAAAAACAACAAATTGATTTGTTTGGACAACGGTCACTTTCACCCAACCGAACAGGTTGGCGACAAGATTTCGGCCTGCCTTCAGTTTATCGATGAGTTGTTGCTGCATGTAACCCGTCCGGTTCGCTGGGATTCGGATCATGTGGTTACCCTGAACGATGATTTGCAACTGATTGCATCCGAAATTATCCGGAATAATTTTCTGAACCGCGTAAACATCGGCCTCGATTTTTTCGATGCATCCATTAACCGGATTGGCGCTTATGTAATTGGTACACGTGCAGCCCAAAAAGCATTTATGATTGCGATGCTAGAGCCAACCAAAACAATGATTGAACTGGAAGAAGCTGGTCAGAATTTCGAACGCCTGGCGATGCTCGAAGAATTGAAGACAAAACCATTCAGCGCAGTTTGGGATTATTATTGTCTGCAGGCCGGTGTTGCTGTCGGAACTGATTACATTGCCGAAATTCAACAATACGAAAAAGAGTTTTTGAGTAAACGATAGTGTTGTTTTGTTTATGAAAAAAGGGCAATTACTGGTTTGGAAATCAGTAATTGCCCTTTGTTTTTGCGGTAATGATTCCATTTGCCTTGAAACTACTTTATCCGCAAGAATTCTTCAATTGACAACATTAAATCCTGTTTGATTATCTTATTCAATAATCCGCGGTCAATTTGTTCATTGCCATGATCAGGAACTACGGTAGTTCGGCCATCCTGATGTTGAAAAAATTTATGGCTTCCTTTCTGTCTTTTTAATTCGAATCCAAGTCGGAGAAGTATTTTAATCAAGTCTTTGGCCGTAATCAAAGGTAATTTCGACATAATCAGACAGAGATTTGTTGCAAACTCAGGAATTTGTTCGTAGGCTTAAACGGCTTTTTATCATCAAGGTAAACTTCAATTGCCTCTTTTGTTCTACTCAAAAGTTCGTCGTACGTTTTTGCTTGGGTATGGCAACCTGGCAATTCAATAACAGATGATATCAGATAACCATCCATGCCCTGCTCAACTATTATATTGAAAGTTTTATTCAGCATCTGATTATTTTTTATTGATTTCCAAAATTAGGTAATTCTGAATCAATTCCAATGCATTAATTTCCCTGTAGAATAGCTCCCTAATTTTTACTAATTCTCCAAATTATTCTTTCATTAATGTTTCAATTTTTTCCTTCCATAAATAAGCATCAACCTGCCAGCCTTTTAAGCTTAGTATTACACCAGGCTTTATTCCAAATATTTTGATATCCTGTCCTTCTTTATAATGAATGCGCAAAACTTTTCCAGGCCATTTCATTTTCAAATTATGCCACGTTCTTATTTCAATTTTGGTGATTTTATCGAGTGGAATAGTATATTCTTTTTGGGTAATCCACTGATTAAAACAGACTCCATTTTTAGTAAGTGGTAAATCACCGGTACCTCTAATAGCAGCTAACTGATAATGATGTTTCCCCAAAGAATCAATACGTTCGAAACCAAAAAAATTTGCACCGCTTTTTTTCAATATTGAATCGTCCATGAGTTTAATTTTAAATTGAACCTGATAAATTTTTCTATTCCGTTGAATAAAATCTAAGAGAATTTCGTCTAACTGACTGCAAACCTCGGAGCTATCTGCAGTTGAGGATTGCTGGCGATTTCCTGCCGAGCCAGGATAGCGCTATTTCGGGTTACGAACTTTGTTTTCCGCACCAAAACCCCAATTGACATATAGTTTTCGTTATGGCACGTATTTGTTTTCATCTCCTCAAAGTCAATAATCCTCCAATTAATGCAGGAATACCTAAAGGCAAAATAAAAGCCAATATTCTTTTGTTTTCAATTGAGTAATATAACATTACCATTATGGCAATAAACATTGCAAGTCCTTTTAAAATTGAAAATAGTCTTACTCTTCTAAGCACTAAATTTATTGCCATGATAACTAAATATGCTAATAAATTTCCTGCGGCAAATAATCCAATAAAAATCAATCCGGATTTAATCCCAGAATCAAATCCAATAAGTAACAGAAGAGCTACTAACCATAAAATCCATAAGTTGTCTAAAATCAGATTTTTAATATTTCGCCAAACTGGATTTACAGTTTTGTCCTTTAATAATATTTTTGCGAATTCTTTGATATCTGTGTTTGCTGAGTATGCTTGTTTCTCAACAAAGACTTTACAATTCTCATATTTTTAAAGTCAATAAAATAACTATCCATCAATAAATCCATACTCATTTTGACTACTGGTTTACTTGATGATTCAAGTGCTTGACTAAATTCATGAATTAACTTGCTTAACCCTTTATACTCCTTTCTGGCAAAAAAACTTAATGCAAGTAATGGTTCAACAATTGAGTCCTGATCTTTCGATTCGGATTTTTCTGCAATATCCTTTACTCTTATGAATTCAGATATTATAAAATCAATCCATCGAGTCGGATTAGTTGAAAGCGATTCATAAATCTCAAATAGTACTGAATCATTTGAAGGCACTATTTTTCTCACAGTTTTTCAAATTCGTCACGTTCAGAATTTGCAATCTCTTCTAATTCAGATTGTAATTTCTTCTGGCTTTTTCGTGATTTCAAAACTATTGATCACCTTTTTTCAATCTTTATAGGCGAAAATTACTATTCACAAAATTGGCTAGCGGATTGAAAATTATCTTCATAGCGTTTGGAGTTATTTCAGTGCATAACAAAAATAGGAAACAGAAATCCAGCATTTAAAATCAAGGCTGTATGCAAAACCAGGAAAACCAATTAAATCCGGTCAGGTTATTCTAGGTAGAGACAGGGCAATGCCCTGTCTCTACGATGGCATCGGCGTTTACGTTTGCGTCAACATTCGGATGTATTATTTCCGATAAATTTATCCGGTATTTTCCCGTAAAAAAAAGCCCTGAATTTCTTCAGAGCTTCTGCAAAAACTATTTTTTTTGTGCGAATTAATCGGGCATGTAACCACGAATAATTCCGCGTTTCGAATCTTTGATGAATAAAAGGATTTCATCTCTTTCAGTAGATGCAGGCATTTCTGCTTCGATGATCTCAACTGCCTGAGAAATATTCAGCCCTTTTTGATAAATGTAGCGGTATATTTCCTGAATCTCGCGAATTTTTTCGTTGCTGATATTGCGGCGGCGAAGTCCGATTGAATTGATTCCTACATACGAAAGTGGTTCGCGGCCGGCTTTGATAAACGGCGGAACATCTTTACGAACAAGCGAACCTCCTGCAATCATAACATGCGAGCCAACGTGCACAAACTGATGCACAGCTACCATTCCGGCAAGGATGGCATAGTCGTCAACGATTACTTCACCGGCCAACTGGGTGTTGTTTACCAAAATTACATTGTTGCCAACAATACAGTCGTGGGCCACATGTACATAAGCCATCAGCAAACAATTGTTGCCGATAACGGTTTTCCCTTTTGCCGACGTTCCGCGGTTGATGGTCACAAATTCGCGAATGGTTGTATTGTCTCCAATTTCAACGGTAGAATATTCTCCTCTGAATTTCAAATCCTGGGGTACTGCACCAATAACAGCTCCGGGAAAAATCTGACAATTTTTACCAATGCGTACTCCAGGTAAAATGGTCACACTCGATCCGATTCGTGTTCCTTCACCAATAATCACATCTTTGTCGATGGTTACAAAAGGTTCAATAACTACGTTCTCGGCTAATTTTGCCTCTGGATGTACATAGGCCAATGGTTGTTTCATTTGTTTTCTATTTTCTGTTTCTAATTAATTTGTCTTAACTATTTGTGCCATATAATCTCCTTCAGCTACTACTGAATCTCCCACGTAGCATATTCCGCGCATCTCAGCAATTCCGCGGCGGATAGGCGAGGTTAGTGTAACCTTAAAAACCATTGTATCGCCCGGCACTACTTTTTTCCTGAATTTCACATTGTCGATCTTCATGAAATAAGTCGAAAATTTTCCTTCCATCTGCCGTAGTACAAATATCCCGCCAGCCTGAGCCATTGCTTCAACAATCAGCACACCAGGCATAACAGGTTCTTCAGGAAAATGCCCCTGAAAAAATGGTTCATTAACAGTTACATTTTTAACTCCAACAAGGTAATCCTTCTGTATATCAATTACTTTATCAACCAAAAGGAAAGGAAACCGGTGCGGAAGCAATTCTTTAATCTTGTTTACATCCATCAGTACCGGCGAATTTGAATCGTACTTCGGAGCTTTTTCTCTAGTATCTTCTTTGCGAATGGCTTTTGAAATAATTTTTGCAAATGATGTATTCGCACGATGCCCTGGTTTAGTGGCAATGATGCGCCCTTTAATTCTTTTGCCAGCCAGCGCCAGATCTCCAATTACGTCGAGCAGTTTATGACGGGCACATTCATTATCGTATTGCAAATCAATATTATTCAGTATTCCCTGCGATTTTACCTCAACACGTTTGTGATTGAAAAGGTCGGCAAGGCGGTCAAGTTCTTCCTGACTTACCGGCCGGTCAATAATCACAATAGCGTTGTCAACATCGCCGCCTTTTACAAGATTGTTTTTCAACAGGAACTCAAGTTCATGCAAAAAAACAAATGTTCGGCATTTGGCAATTTCTTCTTTGAAATCATCCAGTGAGTTCATCGAGGCAAACTGGTTGTTCAGCACCGTCGAGTCGAACGAAATCAATACATTTAGTGAATAATCATTGTCGGGAAGGGCGATAATTTCGGAACCGGTGTGCTCATTTTTATAGACGATCTTTTCGGTCACCACAAAATATTCGCGTTCGGCATCCTGATCCACGATCCCAACTTTTTCAATTTCTTCGACGAAATGGCGGGCACTGCCATCCATAATCGGAACTTCCTCATTGTCAATTTCAATGAGTACATTGTCGAGATCCATTCCTGTCAAAGCTGCCAGGCTATGTTCAATTGTACTTATCCGAGCCCCCTGATCCTCAATGACCGTACCGCGCGATGTGTCAACCACAAATTCGGCATTTGCACTGATAACTGGTTTATTTTCAAGGTCAACACGTTGGAATTTAAATCCGTGGTTGATTGGAGCTGGTTTGAATGTCATGATCACTATGCAGCTGGTATGTAATCCTTTGCCGCATATCGAAAATTCTTTTGCTAAGGTTTTCTGTTTAACTGTCATCACTTTTTTAATTATTCTTCCAGCTTTGTTTTAATTTGAGCCACTTGTTTCTTCAATTCAATCACCTCGTCACGTAGTTGCGGTAAATTGCGATAAACAATGGTCACTTTGGCGGCCTGGGCAATATCCATCGCCGGAGCCAGAAGAACGGTTTTGTTTGATTGAATATTCTTTGTAACACCTGTCATAGCGCCAAGGTTTACATGGTCGCCAACGGTAATATGGCCAGCAACACCAACCTGTCCGCCAAAGCGGCAGTTTTTACCTATTTTAACCGATCCGGCAATGCCTGACAGCGCCGCCATCACGGTGTTTTCTCCTACTTCAACATTGTGGGCAATCTGCACCAGGTTGTCAATTTTTGTTCCTTTCCTGATAATGGTTGAGCCCATCGTAGCACAATCGACGGTCGTATTGGCGCCAATTTCTACCAAATCCTCTAAAATAACATTTCCAACCTGTGGAATTTTCTGGTAGGTACCATCTTCATTTGGAGCGAACCCAAATCCATCAGCGCCAATAACGGCTCCGGAATGAATAATACATGCTGCCCCAATTTTTGTGTCTTCGTAAATTTTTACTCCTGAAAAAAGGATGCTGTCGTCGCCAATGATGGCATTGTCGCCAACATAAACATGCGGATATATTCTTACATGATTTCCTATCCGGACATTTTTCCCGATGTAGGCAAAAGCGCCCAGATATATGTCATTTCCCAGGGTGGCAGTCGGATCAACAAACGAAGGATTTTCTATTCCTGATTTATTTCCCTTGGCTTGCTGGTAAAGTTCGAGCAGCGAAGCAAAGCCTTTGTATGCGTCGGGCACTCTAATTAAAGTAGCCTTTACTTCTGCTTCCAGCTCCAGATCCTGGTTGACAAGCACGATGGACGCATCGGTTTCGTAAAGGTATTTATTGTATTTCGGATTGGAGAGAAATGCCAATGTTCCGGGTTTTCCTTCTTCGATTTTGGAGACGCTTGTTACAGTAACACTCGCATCGCCCTCAACCGTACCACCCAGAAAATCAGCAATAATTTGAGCTTTGAATTCCATATTTCGTTTCTTAATGCCCGGCAAAAATATATTTAAATTACTTAATGTCCAATTCTTTCGGATAACAGATAAAATATTTCCTGACAGTTTCAGAAAATACAGAGAGGTCAATGTCAGATGCATCCGATAAATCGCTTACCTTATTGTTCTTGAATATAACATTGATTTTATCGCTGGAAACCTTGTTGTAGGCACTGTTTGAAATAGTATCAATAATCAGGAAATGATGAAGTTGATCGTCACCCACATTGAAATGACTACAGATTTTTTCCTTCAGGAGATTTATTTTTTGTTCCGAAAATGGTTTTTTACTAACCTTAATTTTGTACAAACGCCGGTTGATGATGCATTTTGAAAGGTAGGATAAAATCGGATCCTGATTATCCTGCCATTCTTTTACTGAAGAAATAATATCGTTATCGTCGAGACCTGCAAAAAGATCGAGGGCAGGCCTACCTTCAATAATATGGTTTTGAGTAAAATCTTCCAGCGTAATGTGTTGGTAAAGAAATAATTTCAGCACCGAAGGAGCAAATATATCGGCTCCCTGCAATGCCAGTTCACGTGCACGTGCAAGTACATTTATAAGAAGGTATTCGGCTGACAGAACTGTTTTGTGCAAATAAACCTGCCAGTACATCAACCTGCGGGCAATCAGAAAATTCTCAACCGAATAGATACCTTTATACTCAACCACCAACTCATCATTCTTCACATTCAGCATTTTAATAATGCGTTCCGAACTGACGATTCCTTCGGATACTCCAGAAAAAAAGCTGTCGCGGCTCAGATAATCAAGCCGGTCCATGTCGAGTTGACTGGAAACCAGCTGATGCAGAAAATGTTTTTGGTACTGATTAGTAAAAATCCGGATGGCAAGATCCAGTTTACCGTTGAACTGCCGGTTCAGTTCTTCCATCAGAAGCAACGAAATCCGTTCGTGTGGTACGCCCTGAACCAATGTGGTTTCAAGGGCATGTGAAAATGGCCCATGCCCGATATCGTGGAGCAAAATAGCAATTGTAACACCATCGGCTTCTTCATCCGAAATTTCCTGCCCTTTCAGCCGCAATATCCCTATGGCCGACCGCATCAGGTGAACAGCACCCAAAGCATGCTCGAAACGGGTATGATTGGCTCCCGGATAAACCATACATGATAGCCCAAGTTGCTTAATCCGACGTAATCGCTGAAAATACGGATGCTCCATTAAGTCAAATATAAGTTCGGAGCGGATGTTAATGAACCCAAATACAGGGTCGTTGATAATTTTTTTCTTATTCGTTTTCAAATTGTTAATTGTCTGTTTGTTAGGACAAAGTCTGCAAAAATAGAAAAGTTTTTTGTTTTATTCGGCCAATTTTAATCTTCCTGATTATGAAATTGATACGAATACAAGAAACCTTAATAGATTGGTTTTGACATTTTAATTAAAATTACTATTTTTGTGCCGACAATTTGGGAAAACCAGTGTTAGGGGATCATGAGTCCCCTATTTTATTACAAAAATATGATCGACAAAGTAAAAATAGCAGAACTTGTAAATGAAAAGCTTGCAGATGACCAGTTTCTGGTCGATGTAACCATATCAACAAGCAATGAGATTCATATCATGGTTGATAGTGACACTGGAATTTCAATCAACCAAATAGTTGAAATAAGCAGACATGTTGAAAGCAATCTTGACAGAGAAGCAGAAGATTTTGAATTATCTGTTTTTTCTGCCGGTTTAACCGAACCTTTCAGACTGTTGCGTCAGTATAAGAAAAATGTGGACAAAGAAATTGAAGTGTTGCTGACAAACGGACAAAAACTGAACGGACTGCTGACCGGGGTTGAAGAACAGGCAATTGATCTGGAAGTAACAACCAATGAAAAGAAAGAAGGATCGAAGAAGAAGGAACTCGTTACCAAAGTTCATCATTTGGAATATTCTGAAATAAAAGAAGCAAAAAAAATATTTAAATTTTAAAATTGGGACGAGATGGAGACTCTTAATCTTATCGACACCTTTGCCGAATTCAAGGAACTCAAAAACATCGACCGCGCCACAATGATGAGCGTGCTTGAAGATGTTTTCAAAAATGTTCTGGAAAAAACATACGGCACAGATGAAAACTTCGATGTGATTATTAACATCGATAAAGGTGACTTTGAGATATGGCGCAACCGGGAAATCGTAGCTGACGAGGATTTTGAAGATCCAAACAGGCAGATTACCCTGAAAGAAGCCAAAAAAATTGATGCAGATTATGAAATTGGAGAGGAAGTAACCGATGAGGTGAAACTTGCCCACTTTGGCCGCAGGGCTATTCTGAATTTGCGTCAAAATCTTGCCAGTCGCATAATGGAACTTGAAAAAGACCAGATCTTTTCCAAATACAAAAGTAAAATCGGCGATATTGTTACCGGCGAAGTTTACCAGGTTTGGAAAAAAGAAATTCTGGTTCTGGATGACGAAGGAAACGAATTAATCCTTCCGAGGACCGAACAGATTCCTTCAGATTATTTCAGAAAAGGAGATAACCTTCGGGCAGTTGTATTCAAAGTTGAATTGCGGAACAACAATCCGTTGATCATACTTTCGCGTACCTCCACTGTTTTTCTTGAACGTTTGTTCGAACTTGAAGTTCCTGAAATTTTCGATGGTTTGATTACCATCAAAAAAATTGTCAGGATTCCGGGTGAAAGGGCCAAAGTTGCCGTTGAATCGTACGACGAAAGAATTGACCCTGTTGGGGCATGTGTTGGAATGAAAGGATCGCGTATTCATGGCATCGTCCGTGAATTGCGAAACGAAAACATAGATGTTATTAATTATTCGGCCAACATGCAACTGTTTATTCAGCGTGCATTGAATCCGGCAAAAGTATCATCCATCAAATTGCACGAAGACACCAAAAGAGCCGACGTTTATCTGAAACCCGATGAGGTTTCGATGGCCATCGGAAAAGGTGGTTTGAACATCAGGCTTGCAAGCCAGCTTACCGGCTACGAAATTGATGTTTACCGTGAAGTTGCACAGGACGATGAAGACGTGAATCTGGAAGAATTTTCAGATGAAATTGAAAGCTGGGTAATTGACCAATTGAAATTGATTGGTTGCGATACCGCGAAAAACGTTTTGATCCTTACCCGGTCAGAACTGATCAAAAGAACCGATCTCGAAGAAGAAACAATCGATGAGGTTCTTAGAATCCTTAGAAATGAATTTGAATAAACTTGATAGTTTATGGTTATAGGAAGTATTAAAAGACTAAGTAAAGTAGCGCGGGATTTCAACGTTGGTATTTCAACCATCGTTGAGTTTCTGCATAAGAAAGGATTTGCCATTGATACAAATCCGAACAACAAGATTACAGATGATGCATATCTTCTGCTTGAAAAAGAGTACAAAGGTGATGTTAGCCTGAAAAAAGAGTCGGAAAAAATCAATCTGAAAATTCATCGGGGAGCAAAAGAATCTGTTTCGCTCGACGACATGAAGGATTCAGGACATCGTACTGTTGATGAGGATGATTTTGTTGATGACGAGGTTATCATCAAAGGTAATACTTCCAAAAAGATTGAACCATCTCACCATACCGAGTCAAAACCTGCAAAACACGAACACAAAGTAGCTGAAACCTATACTATCAGCAGACCTGAAATCGAACCACTAAAGGTGTTAGGCACAATAAACCTTGATCATTTAAAAACTCCGCACAAGAAAAAAGAAGAGCCGGTAATTCAAGTTGAAAAGCCTGCTGTTACTCACCAGAAGCCAGTTGCTGAGCCAAAACCAGTTACTGAAACTGCTGTAAAAGAAGAAGAAAAGGTTAAGGTTGAAAAGACTGTGGCTGAAGTTATTGAAGAAAAACCTTCGGTTGCCCCAAAACATGAGGTCAAAGAAAAAAAACATCATGAAGTTGCAAAACCTGAAATCGTAGCGGAAAAAGCCCAGGTAATTTTTCAGGTTGATCATTCGGACAACGAAGTTATGACCACCAATGTACCAAAAGTAGAAGAGGTAAAGGTCGTAGGAAGAATTGATCTGAATTTACTGAACCAAAAAACCAGACCTGCTAAAAAAAGCAAAAGACAAAAGGAAGAAGAGCGCAAAGACCGCGACCGTGTTCGCCGGGATACACAACAGCCTGCCGAAAAAGAAAATATCGTTCAAAAAGAAACCGGCAACACAGAACGGACTTCTCCAACTGTAATAAAAGCAAAAGCTGAAAGACTTTCAGGACCAACAGTTGTTGGACGAATCGAACTTCCTTCGGATAAAAAACCTGTATTGTCAGAAGCTCAACAACAACAGGCACGCAATAAAAAGAAAAGAAAACGTATTTCAAAAGATATTCCGGGAATCCAGCAACGTGTAAATACGGTTGATAAACCGGTAGTTGCAGGTGAAAGGAGAAAACTTGTGGTTACCAAAAATATTGGTGGCACAGCCCCAGCCGGTGGCGGTGGTGGTGGCGACAGATCAAAACTAAAAAAACGTCCGCTCCTGAAAAAAGAAGTCAGCGAAGAGGATGTTCAAAAGCAAATTAAAGATACACTTGCCCGTCTGACAACAAAAGGCACCAAATCCAAAGGTTCAAAATACCGGAAAGACAAACGCCAGATGGTCAGCGACAAGGCAGCGGCGCAGCAGGAACGCGACACCGCCGATCATAACATACTGAAAGTGACCGAGTACGTTTCGGTTAACGAGCTTGCAACCATGATGGATGCTTCGGTTACCGCAGTAATTTCAACATGTATGAGCCTTGGTTTATTCGTTTCCATCAATCAGCGACTGGATGCCGAAACCATGGCCATTGTGGCCGATGAATTCGGGTTTAAGGTTGAATTTGTAAGTGCAGATATTCAGGTAGCCATCGAGGAGGAACCAGATACCCCAGAGCAATTGCTTCCAAGGGCGCCGGTTGTTACAGTGATGGGTCACGTTGACCACGGTAAAACATCGTTGCTCGACCATATCCGAAGTGCAAACGTTATCGCCGGTGAAGCTGGGGGTATTACCCAGCATATTGGAGCCTATCATGTAATATTGAAAAACGGCCGCGAAATAACTTTTCTTGATACTCCGGGACACGAAGCTTTTACCGCAATGCGTGCAAGGGGTGCTCAGGTTACAGATATTGCCATTATTATTATAGCTGCTGACGATGCCATCATGCCTCAGTCTATCGAAGCAATTAACCATGCAGCAGCAGCAGGCGTACCAATTGTATTCGCAATCAATAAAATTGATAAGAACGGAGCAAATCCTGAAAAAATAAAAGAACAACTGGCTGGCATGAACTACCTGGTTGAAGACTGGGGTGGTAAATACCAGAGCCAGGAAATTTCAGCCAAGTCTGGATTAAATGTTGACTTATTGCTCGAAAAAATATTGCTCGAAGCCGAAATGCTTGAATTGAAAGGCAATCCTAACAAAAGAGCAACCGGTACTGTAATTGAATCAACACTCGATAAAGGTCGTGGATTTGTTTGTACAGTCTTGGTTCAAAACGGAACTTTGCGTGTGGGCGATGTAATTTTGGCCGGTCAGTATTATGGCCACGTAAAAGCAATGTTTAATGAGCGGAATCAGCGCATTACCACAGCAGGTCCTGCAGAACCAGTAATTCTTCTTGGTTTGGACGGAGCACCTCAGGCCGGAGATAAGTTTAATTGTCTCGAAAATGAGCGTGATGCCCGTAACATCGCCAACAAACGTGAACAGTTGGCACGCGAACAAGGATTACGCACAACAAAACATATTACGCTTGATGAAATCGGCCGACGCATTGCCATCGGAAACTTCCAGGAATTGAACCTGATCGTGAAAGGTGACGTGGACGGATCAATCGAGGCGCTTTCTGATGCATTGATAAAACTGTCAACCGAAGAAATTCAGGTAAATGTGATCCACAAGGCAGTTGGAGCAATTTCCGAATCCGACATCATGCTTGCAACAGCATCCAATGCAATTATTGTTGGATTCCAGGTAAGGCCATCGGTTAGTGCCCGGAAGATTGCAGAAAAAGAACAGATCGATATCCGTCTGTACTCAATTATCTACGATGCGATCAACGAAATAAAAGCAGCAATGGAAGGTATGCTTTCTCCTGAAATCAGGGAAGAAATTACCGGAACTGCTGAAGTGATGGAAGCTTTCGATATTACCAAGGTTGGTACCATTGCCGGTTGTATTGTCCGCGACGGAAGGATTTTCAGGAAAGATAAAATTCGCGTTATCCGCGATGGTATTGTAATCTATACAGGTACGCTCGGATCGCTCAAACGGTTCAAAGACGATGTTAAGGAAGTTAACAAGGGTTACGAATGTGGATTAAACATTGACAATTACAACAATGTTTTAGCCGGTGACTTTATTGAAGCCTTTACATTGACTGAAGTCGCAAAAACACTTTGATAGAACAATCAAAATTTCTCATACAAAAAAACCTGCTTCATACGAAGCAGGTTTTTTTTGCAGTTGCATACAGTAGTTT
>JAUYEQ010000378.1 GCA_030691295.1 Bacteroidota bacterium | reverse complement strand
AGCAATTTGCGCGATTCGCTCCAGATTCGGAACCATCAAATCCTTGCGAATTATAACGATTCCATTGTTCGGTCAGTAAACGATTCAATCAATCGGTTTGTGCAGACTTTGCAGCAATACGCACACAACGATTCTGTCAGTATCTGGGTACAAAGTTTATCAGGAAAACCGGCACAAGTCTGGCTTCGGAACAACAAGCGATCTGCCAATCGCATTTACATTAAAAATCAGCAAAACGATTCACTCGCAATCAGGCTGATGAACCTCGACAAACATTCGCTTGGGATTGCCATTGACGATGATGTAACATTCACCCGCATCGGACAAAGGCAACACCGCGACTTTGTGTTCGAAAAATTTGCACCGGAGCAGAAACTAACCAAAATCAATAAAAAATATCAGATTGTGACTCCCTGGGATATGGGAGGCCACGGCACCTTTGGGTTTACACAAACCTATCTGAACAACTGGAAAGCCGGGGGTAGAAGTGCCTTTTCCTTTTTAAGTGTGCTGAAGGGATATGCCAATTATTCAAACCCAAAACTTAAATGGGAAAATTCTGCTGAATTGAGGAATGGCTGGATCAGACAAGGCGGTGACCTTAACCAGACACAAAAAAATGATGATAAACTGGAACTGATTACAAGACTAGGAGTCAGCGCGTTTAAGAAATGGTATTACAGCAGCGAAATAGACTTTATCACACAATTCTTTAACGGGTACAATTACCCGAATAAAGACGTGCCTATTTCAAGTTATATGTCGCCTGCCAAAACTTTATTCAAGTTAGGTCTCGACTATAAACCGAACAAGAATTTTTCACTGTTCCTTTCGCCAATAACCGCCAAATATGTTTTTGTGCGCGATACTGCACTCATCGACCAGACAAAATACGGTGTTCCCTCCGACAGACGAAGCTTTTGGGAACCAGGTTTTAACGCCGATCTACGTTACAAATTGGATATTACACCACGTATCAGTTATGAAACCAAATACAAAATGTTCTTCAATTATCAGCAACCATTTAAAAGGGTTGACATAAATTGGGAAAACACAGTCGTTGCACAACTCACCGACCGCATTAACATGTCATTTATGCTTTATATGCTTTACGATGACAATGTAACTTTCCAAACAGGGAAGTTGGATGTTGATGGAGTTGAAATATATAAACCCAAATGGCAAACAAGGGAATTGATGACAATAGGATTCTCGTACAAAATAAACAAGCGTATTTATAAGCAAAAGAGGGTGAATTGAAAAGACCTGGGAAAGTAGTCAGTGTTCAGTCGCAGTTTTCATTGGTCAATGGCAGTAATTCGTAACGGAATTAACCTATATTTGGCCAACTTTCAGATTGAACAGGGGAATAAAAAAAACTTAAAAAACGGGATACAATGAAAACATACAAAAAATATTTCAAGATAACAGCTTTGCCTGCTGATGTCTACAATGCTTTGACAAATAAAAACATGCTCGAAATATGGACTGGCGAAGATGCAGTAATGGAAGATGTTGCTGGTTCCGAATTTTCATTGTGGGAGGAAAGCATTTGTGGCATTAACCTCGAATTCGAAAAAGACCACAAAATTGTTCAGGAATGGTTTTTTGGCGAGGAAGACGAAGATAAAAAGTCGATCGTAACCATTAAACTTCATCCTGATAAAAAAGGAACGATCATGGAAGTGAATCAAACCAACATTCCTGACGAAGCTTACAGAAATATTGCTGAAGGCTGGGAAGAAGATTATTTCAACGGACTAAACCAGCTTTTTGAGCCATAGTGGAATTAGAGAATAAGAAACAAGGAACTTTACTTCGATATTCCTTGTTTCTTATTTCATATTCGATATTTAAGTTTCAGAAAACATCCCCATTAATTTTCAAGCCCCTCGTTCCCGGTGTCGGCAATGTATTTCCATTCTCCGCTTGCATTTTTCTTCCAGATTGTGAGATAGGTTCCGCGCGAAGTATCGTTTTGCGCAACCAATAGCCAGAATCCATAAGTATAGCCCAGCTCGCCGCTTTCGGCAATAATTGATTTTGCAGGCTTCCAGCTCAGCACAACACCGCTGTCACTTTTCCCAACATAACTTTCAATCAGGCTCGGTTTGCCGACAATCGGCATTCGTTTGGGTTTCAGCAGCACCACACTGTCGTGGGCAAATTCGATGAAAGCCTTGTGAATACCATTTTTTGCTGAATAATCAGAAAAAGCAATGTCGGCATCAAGCAGAACTTGCGGATCAGGAACCTGCTTATTTTCAGTGCACGAAAACAACGAGAAAAAGATCCAAAGGAGAAAAAATGATTTTTTCATGGTGTGATTTTTACTAAAATTTCCAATATTGAATATCCAAGATCTCTCACAAGGCTTAAACTTGGAACCTGAAACCTGGAACTCCTTTCTTAATGGCTTCCCAGCGAAATTAGCAAAATACCGATTAATATTCCGGCCAGGTACAATCCTTTTTTCCGGAGGTTCTTTTCATGAAAAACAACCGCA
>JAUYEQ010000375.1 GCA_030691295.1 Bacteroidota bacterium | reverse complement strand
GATCATCTTTTTTGTTACCTATCAGGTGAAATACAGTGAATTTGAGTTCATGGTTTTTCTAAAGAATATGTGGAACATGAAAATATTCCTGAAATTGCTGAGCCTTTGCGTGTTTCCAAATCTTGCCTTCTTTCTGCTGTTTTACCGTCAAAAATACGATATGGCTGCCCGTGGCGTTATTATGGCGACATTCATGTACGCATTTATAGTGCTGATTGGTAAAGTGATATAACAATGAGATATTACGTTTTAGCCGGTGAAGCTTCGGGCGATTTACACGCTTCCAACCTGATCAGAGAAATCAGTTTGATTGATCCGAAGGCTGAATTTCGCGGATTTGGCGGCGAACTGATGGAACAGGCCGGAATGACAGTGCTGAAACATTACCGCCAACTGGCATTCATGGGACTTGTGCCGGTGATTTTGAATATCCGGACCATTCAAAAAAACTTTAGGTTTTGCGAGCAGGATTTGTTGGCGTTTAAGCCTGATGTTCTGATTTTGGTTGATTATCCTGGATTTAATCTCCGCATGGCCAAATTCGCAAAAGCGCAAGGAATACGAACCTTCTATTACATTTCGCCCAAAGTCTGGGCATGGAAAGAAAAGCGGGTGCACAGGATTATCGCTTATGTCGATGAAATGTTTACCATTTTGCCTTTCGAAACCGAGTTCTTTGCCAAATACAATTATCCGGTTAATTACGTTGGGAACCCACTGCTGGACGCTATTCTGCAAAAGAGAACAGAACCTGATTTTCCCCGGTTTTGGACTGAAAATAAATTACCTGAGGAACCAATTTTGGCAGTTTTACCCGGCAGCAGAAAAGGAGAAATCAGTGTTTTGCTGCCAACCATGCTCGAAGCTGCTGCCCATTTTCCTGAATTTCAATGTATAATTGCCGGAGCGCCCAACATGGGGATTGAATTTTACCAGCCGTTTATGAAAGGCAGCAACGTGCCAGTTCTATGGGGAAAAACTTATGAAATACTCATTCACAGCCGGGTAGCCATTGTTTCATCGGGCACGGCAACGCTCGAAACCGCTATTTTAAATGTTCCGCAGGTGGTTGTTTATCAGCTCACGCCCAACTGGTTATTTACACCACTGAAGAAATTTTTCCTGAAAACAAAATGGGTTTCGCTGGTAAATATTATCCTGAAGAAGGAAGCCGTTTCTGAATTAATTCAGTCGGACTTTACCCTGAAAAATGTAATCAGTGAGTTGAATAAAATTGTACACGATCCCGAAAATGAAAAACGGATGTTGGATGATTACCGTGAAATGATGATCAAACTCGGAGAGCCGGGAGCTTCGAAACGGGCGGCCGTGTTGATGGTGGAAAAATTAAAGGCAATATAGCGTGCAGTAGATTCTTGTAAAAAACTCAGAATGTTAAAATTGATCATCATTTTCGTGACCCCACGAAAATGATCGGGATTGGTAAAGATCGCTATTCCCTCTTCCCTAATGATGCTTGTTGATAAGTCTGTTCATATTTTTCACGAAGTATGATTGTAAAAAAAAGATTCTATTTATATATTTGACAAATAATGTCAAGATAAATATTTCAAATGGATAGATTTGGAGACATCGTTAGAAGTAAAAGGGAAGCAAAAGGATTGCTGTTAAGACAACTTGCGGCTATGATTGATATTGACACAGCCATTCTCAGCAAGATAGAACGAGGGGAACGCAAAGCAAGAAGAGAACAAGTTGTTCGGATTGCTGAAGCTTTAGAGTTCAATGTCAAAGAATTAATGATTCAGTATTTGAGTGAAAATATTGCTTACGAAATACTTCAAGAAGATTCTGCGAATGATATTTTAAAAGTTGCCGAAAGCAAAATCAACTATTTAAGGAATCTCAAGTAAATGGAAGATAGAAGATTTAGACTACAACAACTGATTGAAAAATATCAGACTTTCAAAGAACAAGGACGTTTAGTCCTTAGTTCTGAAGAAACCATGCGAATGTGGATTAATCAGTTAATTGACATATTCGACTGGGATGTGATGGATACTTCCCAGATTCTTCAAGAAAAGTTACTATCAAAAGAAGAAAAAGAAAGATTGATTGCAATAGGTTCGACATCAACAAGACCTGATTATACATTTAAGCGTGGAGGGGAAAAGCTAACATTTCTTGATGCAAAAGGTACTTATGTCAATTTAGAAACAGATTCGACATCTGCATTCCAGATAAAATCTTATGGGTGGTCTATCAAAGCTCCTTGTGCATTTATAACAAATTTTGAGGAGTTCGTAATATATGATTGTACCTATATTCCAGTACAAGACCAAGCAGCGAACTTAGGAAGAGTTTACTTAAATATTGAAAACTATATAGATAATTTTGAAATATTGGAAGCTCACTTGCTCAAATCCAATATTTTAAATGGAAAACTATCCCTATTTTATTCCGATACGCTTAAAACTGAAAGAGGAATTCAAAAAATATCACCTGATTTTCTGTTTGCAAACCAACTATCTAATTTTCGAATGAATTTAGCAAACAGTATTCTTGAAAACAATAAACCTTTAATAACTGATAATTCAGAGCTACTTGCCTATATAGCCCAAGTGGTTATTAATAGGATCATTTTTATTCGCATATGTGAAGCCAGAAGGATAGAGAAGGAGGGTTTGTTGCTTTATTATCAGTCAATAGGATTCTGGAATGCATTTAAAGAATCATCATACAACGACTTTTATGATCATTACGATGGACCTTTGTTTGACCGAATAAAAAGTATTCATGATATTGAAATACCTGATGATATCTTCAATGAACTCATTGAGCTTTTATATTACCCTTCGCCATACCGTTTTGATGTAATTCCAACAAAATTACTCAGCGACATTTATGAAATATTTTTATCTAGGAAGCTTTTCATTGAAAATGGCGTAGTTTCAGAAAAGCTCAAACTTGAGTATGTGAAAACAAATGGTGCTATAAGTACACCACAGTTTCTGGTCCAAGATCTATTAAAACGAACAATATTAAAAGAAAAAATGCTTGCAGGAGGTCTTCACGGAATATTTCAGACAAGAATTCTTGATTTTACATGCGGCAGTGGTATTTTTCTAATTGAAATCTTTGATTATTTACAAAACATAATTATTGAATACTACAATCAGAGCCAACCCGACGGTTTTTCTGAATTGTTTTTTAATGATGGCGGTAGTACTACTTTAACTATAGAGGGTAAACGAAGGTTGATATCTAATTGCATCTATGCTGTTGATATTGATCCTGAAGCAGTGGAAGTTGCAAGAATGTCGTTGTCCCTTAAAGTTATTGATAGCATTGATTTTCATGAAAACTATCAAGACATTGGGATTTATGGGAACCAAATTTTAAATAATGTTGGAAATAATGTAAAATGTGGAAATACTCTTGTTTCTTATGATATTAGGGAAGAGTATCCAGAGATAAATACGAACGAAGTACAACTTTATAAGACAAATCCATTTGATTGGAATTCAGAAGCTGGGTTCTCTGAAATATTTACCGATAAAGAAGGCTTCGATTTTATTGTTGGAAATCCACCTTATGTTGAGGTTAGAAATTATAACAAAGAATATCCTTTTATGCACCAGTACATAAAGGATAAATATGAAACCACTAAAAATGGCAAAGTTGATTTGTCAGTTGCATTTATAGAACGAGCCATTGGACTTTTAAATAATCAGGGTAAACTAGGTTTTATTATTCAGAAACGTTTTTTTAAAACAGAATACGGAAAGAAAATAAGAGAGTATATCAGCTCCAATCAATTGCTTTCTCAGGTAATAGACTTTGAAACAACGAATTTATTCAAAGACAGAATTACATACATTGCTTCTCTGATTCTTGAAAAATCTCATCCCGAGATAGTTTCGTTCATAAAGATTTCAAATCAGGTTGAAGAAATACCTGCAAAACTAGAAAGTATTGAACCAGTTGAAACAGATAGTTCCAGTTTTACGGTAATACCTTCAAATGCTTTTGATGTAAATCCGTGGAATTTTAATGATGCTGAATTACTCAGTATTAAAACACAACTTCTAAACATACACGGAAAATTTGGCGATTTTGCAAATGTAAAAGTAGGGATTCAGGTTTTGTGGGACAGAGCTTATCATTTGAAAGTAAAATCCTTTAATGATGACGGAACTATTTTATGTGACTCACATTTAGAGAATGATATTTTAATAGAAATAGATGCTTGTAGACCTTTGTTGGTCAACGAACGATTCTACCAATTTTGCAGAGACACCACTGATACTTATGTAATTTTCCCTTATGAAGTTTCAGAAGAAAATAATGATTCTATTGGCTTTTCTGATTTTTCTTTACGATTTCCCTTGACTGGTGCCTATTTGACAAGAAATAAAGAGGAAATTGTTGCTAATGTTGAAACTTGTACAGGTAGTGAAGCTTGGCATCTATTTACACGTGTACAGAATCATAAAGCCATATATCCAAAGGTTATAATACCCATGACTGCAAATGACACATTTGCCACAGTCACTCAGAATCCGAATAATTATTGCGATAATGCGAACATGTTTTTCATTGAAATTCCAAATAAAGATGAAAACAACTTGTTCGCTATTGCCAGTATTATAAACTCTACTTTATTTTCTGTTTGTGCAAGATCTATAGCAAACCCTCAGCAAAATGGATATTTTAAATTCAACAAGCAGTTTATTGAGCCGATTCCTTTTCCAAAAGTGAATTATGAAAACAACCCTGAGCTTATTCGGGAAATAGCAAGTCTTGGAACGGATATTGAACGAATTCAGAATCAATTTATTTCTGCAACACCTCGGCAGAAAAATGTTTTGCGCAATTCCTTAAATAGCCTATGGATCAGGCTTGATGCGAAGGTTTATGAATTGTACCAATTGTCCGCCGAGGAAGTTGAGTTTTTCACTCAGAGAGGAAGAAATATTAACCGAATTGAAATAATTGAATAGCCATGATTCATAAGGAAATAATAACATATCTTAAGAACTATTCCGATGATCTTGTTCTTGTTAACAAGTTAATAGTCGGTGCATTTTTAGAGTTCAATAAATTATCAATTTTGCATAACAAGTTAATTAAGTCGTGCATTGAAGGAAATGATACCCAAAAAGTTTCAGAATTTACGAACCTCGTGAAGTTAAAGAATAACAAGTATGATCTTGAAGATCTGACAGAATTATTTGAAATAACGATCCCCTCGAAAGATGTTGTTACAAACGGCGCTGTTTACACGCCGAACTACATTAAAAGCTATATAGTTGACAATGCAGTTAATTTAAACGGCAACAAAAACCTTCATTCATTGACTATTGCAGACATTGCATGCGGGACAGGAGCTTTTTTGCATTCGGCAGTTGGGAGAATAAAAGCGAAAACGACAAAAACCTTTGCTGAAATATTCAGAGAAAATATTTTTGGGCTAGATATTTCAGATTATACCATTGAACGAGCTAAAATACTTTTAACTCTTCTTGCAGTATCTAAAGGTGAAGATATTCCTGAGTTTGAGTTCAATTTGTACGTTGGTAATGCATTAGATTTTGACTGGAAAAGTAATATTCCGGATTTCATAGGTTTTGATGCTGTTGTCGGCAATCCGCCCTATGTTCGTGCAAAACATTTAAGTAAAGATTCCAAAAAATTGATGTCGAAATGGGAAGTTACCAAGTCTGGTAATCCTGATTTGTATATTCCGTTTTTTGAGATTGGATTGGTAAACCTGAAAGAAACAGGTTTGCTAAGTTTTATCACCGTAAACACATTTAAGCGAAGTGTCAATGCCCGAAATCTTCGTGAATATTTCAAACAAAATAAACTGGCGGTATCAATAATTGATTTTGGTAATCAGCAAATATTTGAGAACAAATCGACCTACACCTGCATTGTCAGTATTTCGAAAAATAAGTCAGATTCGGTAAAGTATGTAAAAGCAAATTCAGATGCTATTAAAGCCAACTCAGTTAAACCATTTTCAGATGTTGCATACAAACTCTTAAACACTAACAAAGGCTGGATTCTGAATAAAAGTCAGATACTTGAAAATATTGACAAGCTTGAAAATGCCGGAATAAGTTTAGGAAACAAATATTCAATTAAAAATGGTTTAGCGACATTGAGTAATGATATTTTTATATTTAAACCTGTTGATGAGGACGATAAATATTACTATCACCAAAATGGCAAACTTCATAAAATAGAAAAAGACATTTGTAGAGATATAATAAAACCCAACCGGTTAAAAACAGAAAACGAAATTCCTTCATTAACTGAAAAAATTATTTTCCCATATCATTCCAACAATGATCAACTTGACCTTTTTAAAGGCGGTCATAATAAAATGATTGTATTTGAAGAGCCTTATTTTCAAGATAATTATCCCAATGCATATGCATACTTAAAGCTCAATCAGGAACAACTGTTCAACAGAGACAAAGGGAAACCAAAAAAATACCAATGGTTTGAATTCGGACGGTCGCAAGCGATTAATGATTATGGGAAAAAACTATTGTTTCCCTACATGTCAAGCCAGCCGTATTTTGTATATACAGATCAGGAAGATTTATTATTATACGCAGGCTACGCCCTTTTTAGTAAATCCGAAAGAGAATTGAAAATTGTAAAACGAATTCTTGAATCCAATGTTTTTTGGTATTACATAAAGCAGACTAGTAAACCGTATTCAGGTAATTTTTACGCTTTGGCAAAAAACTACGTAAAAGACTTCAGTATCTGTCAACTAACGCAAAATGAAGAAGAGTTTCTCTTAATGACAGATTCTTCAATAGAAAGAAATGGGTTTTTACAAAACAAGTATGGAGTATCAAATCTTTTATAAAATCAGTTGGCACTGTGATGAATTATCCATCGGGGATATTTAATATTGAATCCCTTAGGAATTTTGGTACACCATTTATGACCATTTTCGTAAGGTCACGAAAATGGTAGAATTTGTAAATGGGTAAACGTAAAATCATAAAAACCAAAGAAGTAACATTTCAAGTATGTTCAGTCTCTTAAAAAAAGAAATTACCAGTTTTTTTGGATCGCTCACAGGTTATGTGGTGGTTTTTGTATTCTTGCTGGCAACGAGTTTGTTTCTGTGGGTTTTCCCCGGAAATTACAATATCATGGAGGGCGGATATGCTTCGCTCGATGGTTTGTTCTCGCTGGCGCCGTGGGTTTACCTGTTTTTGGTTCCGGCAGTAACCATGCGGTTGTTTGCCGAAGAAAAACGATTGGGAACCATGGAAGTTCTGCTTACCCGGCCACTTTCTGTTTTCAGGATTGTACTTGCCAAATATCTGGCAGGCCTGCTGTTGGTAACGATTTCGTTGCTGCCTACTTTGGTGTATTTTTTCTCGGTGTATTCGCTCGGAAATCCGGTTGGAAGTATTGATACCGGCGGAACCTGGGGCGCTTTTATTGGTTTGTTTTTTCTTGCCGCCATTTATGTCGCGATTGGCTTGTTCGCGTCGGCGCTCACCGATAACCAGATTTTTTCCTTTATCCTTGCCATGGGGCTTTCTTTTCTGGCCTATCTCGGCTTCGATCTGGTCGGTTCCATGCAGCTTCCATCGGCTATTCAGCAACTGATTACAGGTTTCGGGATCAACGAACATTACAATTCTATCAGTCGGGGAGTGGTCGATTCGCGCGATCTGGTTTATTTTCTTGCCACCATTTTTCTTTTTCTTTTCCTGACAAGCCGAATCATTCATTTTCACAAAATCAATTTCAGGAGAGAATTGAAACTGGGCGCTTTGGCGATTGTGGGCGTTGTTTTCATCAGTTTTCTGTCAGTACAAATGTTCTTTCGTCTCGATTTAACGGCTGAAAAAAGATATTCGATCACTGCAGTTTCGAAGAATCTGGTAAAAGAACTTGACAAACCGATCAATATTACACTTTATCTGGATGGCGAATTACCTGCGGGATTCCGCAAACTCCAAAAATCTGTTCAGGAAAAAATTGCTGATTACAATGCATATTCGTCGCAACTAATTAATCTGGCGGTAATCGATCCTTATGAAATTTCGGACACGAAAAGACGCGATCAGCTTTTTATTGAATTGGCTGGGAAAGGACTTCAACCGACTGATATCAGGCAAAACACGAAACAGGGAACTGTTACCCGGCGCATTTTTCCGGGAGCGCTGATCGAATATGGCGACAAGCAAATGAGTGTTAATCTGCTTAAAAACAATCCGGCCTTGCATTCGGAAGTGAACCTGAACAACTCGATTGAAAGTCTGGAATACGAGTTTACCGCAGCTTTTTCGGAATTAATGAACACGGAAAAACAAACGGTTGCTTTTCTGACTGGTCAGAGTGAACTGAACGAATACGAAACCCATGATTTT
>JAUYEQ010000372.1 GCA_030691295.1 Bacteroidota bacterium | reverse complement strand
CCACTGCGGTAAAAGACAAAATGATTGCCCTTAACAAAACAATCAACTGGAAACCACAGTCAACCGGAACCGGGCGTTTCGGAAACTGGCTCGAAAACCTGGTTGACTGGAACCTGAGCCGCTCGCGTTTCTGGGGAACTCCGCTACCGATCTGGCGCAGCGAAGATGGCACTGAAATCAAATGCATCGGATCGGTTGAAGAACTGATGAAGGAGATAAATGCAGCAGTCGCTTCAGGAGTAATGAAGAAAAACATTTTTGAAGGTTTTGAAGTTGGCAACAACTCAGCGGAAAACTACCAAAAGGTTGATCTTCACCGTCCGTTCGTCGATGATATTTTCCTCGTTTCAGCCACGGGCAAAAAAATGTTCCGCGAACCCGACCTGATTGACGTCTGGTTTGATTCAGGAGCAATGCCGTATGCACAGCACCATTACCCATTCAGCCTCCCCCCAACCCCCTCCACAGGAGGAGGAGAAAAAGCTCCCTGGAACATGGCAGATCCAATTAATTATGAATTACTAAAGAAAAATGCCAAAGAGAATCGAAAATTCTCGACTCAGGCAGAATCTGTTCTCTGGGAAGCTCTTCGTGCAAAACAACTTGATAGCTTTAAATTTCGAAGACTACATGTTATCGATTTGTTTATTGTTGATTTTGTGTGTCTTTCAAAGAAGTTAATCATAGAGGTAGATGGCGTCATACACACTACACCTGAAAATCAGACTTCTGATGAACAGCGGACTGAAATACTGAAAAATCTGGGGTACAGCGTTCTTCGTTTCTCCAATGAAGAAGTTTTGTCAGATCGCAACAGTGTTATTGAAAAGATACTTGACGAAATCAAGGAAACGCGTGAACCCTCCCTTGAGGGGAGGGTTTGGGAGGGGCTTTTTCCCGCAGATTTCATCGCAGAAGGAGTTGACCAGACACGCGGATGGTTTTTTACGCTTCACGCGATTGCAACCATGATTGACGAATCGGTGGCATTCAAAAATATTATCTCAAACGGACTGGTGCTAGATAAAAGCGGGAACAAAATGTCGAAACGTTTGGGCAACGCGGTTGATCCGTTTGCAGCAATCGAAGAACACGGTTCCGATCCGCTGCGCTGGTACATGCTGACTAACTCGCAGCCATGGGACAACCTGAAATTCGACATCAGTGGTGTTGACGAAGTGAAACGCAAATTCTTCGGCACACTATACAACACATACAATTTTTTCGCGATGTATGCCAACATCGACGGATTCACTTATTCCGAAGAAGAAATTCCGGTTGCTGAAAGGTCTGAACTGGATCGTTGGGTCATTTCTCTGATGAATTCGCTGATTAAAGAAGTGGCCGAATGCTATGAAACTTACGAGCCAACACGCGCTGGACGTGCCATTTCAGAATTTGTTTCTGAAAACCTGAGCAACTGGTTTGTTCGTTTAAGCCGCCGCCGTTATTGGGGTGGTTCGTACGACAAAGACAAAATTTCGGCTTACCAGACACTTTACACCTGTTTGAATACCGTTGCCAAACTTTCGGCACCAATGGTGCCATTCTATGCTGATTTGCTCTATTCCGACCTAAACAAAATATCAGGAAAAGAAACAGACCAAAGCGTTCACCTCTCCGATTTTCCGGTTACCTATGAAACGCTGATTGACCGCGACCTGGAAGAAAGAATGGCCATTGCACAAAAAGCTTCTTCAATGATTCTGAGCCTTCGCCGGAAAGAAAAACTAAAGGTTCGTCAACCGCTGGCAAAAATCATGGTTCCGGTTCTGAGCAAAGATTTTCAGGAAAAATTTGATGCAGTTAAAAACATTATTCTTTCTGAAGTGAACGTGAAAGAAGTTGAATATCTGACCGATGCAGCCGGCATCATCAGTAAAAAGATAAAAGCCAACTTTAAAACACTTGGCCCGAAATACGGTAAACTGATGAAACAGATTTCAGGAGAAATTGCAGGATTCAGTCAGGAAGACATCAGCCTTCTGGAAAAATCGGGAAGCCGTGATTTGAGCATCAACGGAGAACCGATTGTATTAAGTTTGGAAGATGTTGAAATTCAGACTGAAGATGTTCCGGGATGGCTGGTTGCCAGCGAAGGCGGGTTGACCATTGCGCTCGACATCAATTTGACCGAAGAATTGAAACAGGAGGGAATTGCTAGAGAGTTTATCAACAAAATTCAAAATATACGCAAAGACAGTGATTTTGAAGTAACCGACCGAATTGTATTGAAAATCCAGAAGAATGAAAAATTCAATCTGGCTGTCGAGAACTTCCGCGATTACATCAGCAATCAAACACTTGCCAATGAATTGGTTCTGGTTGATCTGATCAATCAATCATCTTCGCACACAGTTGAAATTGATACTGATCTGGAAGCAGTTGTTCTGGTTGAAAAATATTTATGAAAATGAATAGATTTGGGGGGATCATTTAATGTCTGCTTGAATTGGAAATATTTTTATACTTTTAGCACCTGAGCCGAAAAGATGATTAAACTTTAATCGGCTCAAAAAAAATTAAAGCTTTAACGTTATGAGTGAAAAAAACAGATATTCGGACGATGAGTTACAGGAATTTAAATCACTGATTCTTGATAAACTCGAAAAGGCACAAAAGGACTACGTAATGTACAAAAGCTCCATCACCCAGAGCGACGGGAATGACACACAGGATACATCACCGACATTTAAGGTTCTTGAAGAAGGTGCAGCCACCTTGTCGAAGGAGGAAGCAGGAAAACTGGCTCAACGCCAGCAAAAATTCATTCAGTATTTGCAGGCTGCTTTGGTACGCATCGAGAACAAAACTTACGGCATTTGTCGCGAAACAGGCAAGTTAATTTCGAAAGAACGACTGCGCGCTGTGCCTCATGCGACTTTAAGCATTGATGCGAAGAACAATCAGAAGTAAAAATATCTCAAAAGAAATATTGCTAAATGATTGGAAGAATTGCTCTTTCAATCATTTTTTATAACAGATAATCATGTCAAAATTACAAAAGTCAGCCCTCATCGTCTTTTTGGTCTTGCTGGCCGATCAAATCCTGAAAATATGGATCAAAACGACCATGACACTTGGTCAGGAATTTCCTGCTATCGGCGATTGGTTTATCATTCATTTTGTTGAAAATAACGGGATGGCCTTTGGGTTCGAATTTGGCGGAGAATATGGAAAGATCTTCTTAAGCCTGTTTCGGATCGTCGCAGTTTTCGGAATCGGCTGGTATATCCTGAAATTAGCAAGGAAAGACATTCCGATGGGTTTCATCGCCTGTGCCTCACTCATATTTGCCGGAGCCATCGGAAATATTATCGACAGCGCTTTTTACGGGCTCATTTTTAACGACAGCTACGGCCAGGTTGCAACCTTATTTCCTGAAGGCGGCGGATATGAAACATTCTTACATGGAAGGGTGGTCGATATGTTTTATTTCCCCTTGATTTCAGGCAATTATCCTGAGTGGGTTCCTTTTATTGGCGGCAGCGATTTCCAGTTTTTCCGCCCGGTTTTCAATATTGCTGATTCTGCCATTACGATTGGAATTTTTTCGATCATGATTTTCTACCGGAAGCAATTCAGCGAAATTACATCGGATGAACCGGAAACCCCGCAGGAAGAAGTAATAGCAGTTGAAGCGCCGGAAAAAGCAGTTGAAAATGAATCCAAGGAAAATTAACAAATTCGCTTGTGAAATCGGGTTGAATTCTGTAAACTTGCACTCCGAAAAAATCACTCGTTCTTTTGGCATTGAGAATTTAAAACAAATAAAAACCACACAATATTTAGGGCCTATAGCTCAGTTGGTTAGAGCACCTGACTCATAATCAGGGAGTCACTGGTTCAAGCCCAGTTGGGCCCACTAATTGAATCACAAGCAGTTACAAAACATTTTTGTAGCTGCTTTTTTCATTATTTGCACACAATTTGCACACAGATTTTATTTTCTCAACTTCCGCATTGAAAGTTAAGAGTGACTTCAAAAACTTCATTTACCCTTGTATGAAATAATTTTAGCAAGAAACTAAGAGATTATTTTTTATTCCACTAAAGAAATTCAACTCCAAATCCAGCTCTCCAGATTATCTCCAACTCTCCGATATTCCTTTTCTTCATCTGTGACATTATGGAGTGCAGAAATTCTGAAGTTACATTTGGGGGCAAACGATATTACAGGGCATACCGCTTATTGGATTTGGAAAGGCAAGGGTGGTGACTGAATGCAATGGAGCGAATTGGGGTTGGGTGGTGGAATGGAGCTTCCCGTTTTGGCTTTGAGTTCCGGAACGTGGGATAGGAAAGCCAAATGGGAGCGGAATGAAACGGCGGGTAGGCATGAGCGCAATGGAATGAATGGAAGCACTCTTGCGTGGATAGCCGAGGCTGGGGACTGACAATGAACGGAATGTAACGAAAGGTGGCGGAACGAAGTGTAGCCCTGGAGTGTAATGTAGAGAAGCGGAAGCCACCTGCCGCAGGCTTTGGCCGTAAAACAATTCATGGACTACCCTTTAGGCTAGTAAATAGTCGAACGTGAAAAACCCCAGATTTTTCAGGATGCGAATTTTCGGTTCCAACCCAAACCAAAGACAACCCAGACCAACCGGGCAAAAATTTCCAGAGCTCCAGCTTTTATCCGCTGGAGCATTTTTCTTAGGTTGAACCCTGCTGCGGCCAGTAGGGTATTGACCAGATCGCCCTGCTCGTCCAGGAGGTAATTTCGGCTCATCCGGTGGTCTTGCTTCAGATGGCCGATTATTGGCTCGATGCCAGCCCTTGCCCTAAATCGTTTGCGCATCTTCTGTTTCTGATAGTTGTTTGCCAAAGCCGGTAACCTGGTAGGGATGATGATTTGTACTCCGTTTACGTTCTTTCTGCCCTTGTACCCCCTGTCGGCAATCCCAACTTTGGGCTTGTGCCCGGTTAGCCGCTGGGTTTGCTCAAGTTGTGGCAACAGGGTATCGCCGTCGTAAAGGTTCTCGATAAAGGCCATCGCCCCTATAATGATCCCTGATTTGCGGGTCTTTACGATCGAACTTTTGTTGCCAAACTCATATTTCTTTGCCTCTTTCCCTTTGGCAATGCACTTCACATGTGGCTGGTGTATGCTGTAAACCTTGTCGCTGCTGTTTCTTTCCTGTGTCAACACCCTGTTGAATATGGCCAGTTCATCTGCATATTTTTCTTTCTGGCTATTGTCCATCTTTCTTTCGATGTCGCGAACCACCCGCCCTGCAATTACTTTTATCCTGCGGGCAGCGGCCATTGCTTTCTTGCGCCGCCGGGGATGGCTATGGAATCGCTGGTCGATCATCAGTTGTTTAAGTTCCCGTTTGTAACTCTGTCGCAAACGTATTCTTTCCTTGACTGCTATTTTCCTGCACTTTTCGATCACCTTCTTTTGCAGTTTTACATCGGTTGGATAGGTGATGTTCTTTTCCTGTACAGTGGTGTCGATCAAAACTTCGTCTTCCTGTACTTCTTTGCGTGGAAACAACTGGACTGTCATTTTGAGTAACTGTTCCGCTCCTTTTTCCCCAATCCGTTTACGGAACTTGATCAACTCTGTCCGGTCAAAGGGCAATTTATGCTGGAAATAAACCTCCCCGCAGAAATATTGCCAATAGGGGTTTTCGACCCACCGGTCTAATACGCTCTCGTCGCTTTCATTAAACATCCGCTTTAACAGAACGATCCCGGCAATGGTCCGGATGGGGATACAGGGCCTTCCGTTGTTGTCGCAATAGTAAACGCCCAATTCCGATTCAATCTTTTCCCAGTCAATTTTCACAGAAAGTAAAACCAGTTCATGGTTTTCTTTGATGAAGTGTTTGAGAGGAACTTTGAACATCTCCAACTGTGGATTCTTTTCTATTTTTCCGATCATTTCTACAAGGTTTTTGGCTAATTTACCTAAAAACCTGCAATTTATAAGGGATAAAAATCTGAACTTTTAAACAGCTAGATGTTAATAATCAAATACTTATAACCGAAAATACTCATTTTCACGTTCGACTAAATAATAAAAGTG
>JAUYEQ010000370.1 GCA_030691295.1 Bacteroidota bacterium | reverse complement strand
CCGTCAATAGCACCGTCAGAAGCTGCGCCAACTTTTATTCTTGTATAAAAGGTAAGCTTAACACTATTTTCAGTAGTATTCCAAACAGGAGCCTTTAAACCAGCTTCTTTACATGCTTCAATGATTTTTAATGTTCCCCTCCCGATTTTCTCAATATAGCCTCTCAGGAATACCATGTGTGCAATGTCGGGATTCACCGGCATTGACAAATGATTCTTTCTTAGTTCGGCGGCCATTAAAGGTGATTTTCCTGAATTTGCAATTTCAATCCTATCAGAATAAATAATAATAGAAACAGAATCAAAAGACTGGAAATAAGATCTATGCACCAATGCATTCAAAACTCCTTCCCGAAGGGCCGACATTGGAACTACATAATCGTCGGTTCGCTTCCAATTTTTATCATCAAATTTTCTGGATGTATTTAAATGCCTTTCCAGAAAGTTTTGTATAGATACGATGTTCTTGAATAGATTGCCTTCGAGTAGCTGATCATCCACAAATTCATCTGCAGTCTTGCCTTTTTCGAGGAAAGCGATACGAACTCTGGCTTGTGGAATATATCGTGCCGGATTTTTTGCGAATAATACTATCGCGGCGTTTGTGAATTGTCCGTTCTGAAATAGTCCAAAATGCGTAAGGAAATCTAACGGGTTACTTTTAAGTTCGTTAACACGATTTGTATTTATAGCTTCCTTAATGGTCTGCTGAATTTCATCTGAATCAAGATCCTCCAATTCAACTCCCATAGCCGATTGTCTTTCCCAATGGATTTCTGTTTGTTGCCGCTTGTGAATCAGCTCCGAAATTTCATTTGAATTAGCCTTGACAGTACTTGCTGCCCTCCTGAAATAGATACTTCCATCGAAAATGTATGGTTGCCTTGAACCTGCCCAAACCTTAACAAGAACAACTTGCTTGTCTTCATATTTCTCAACTGATACCATGATTGGTGTTTCGGGCAAAATCTCTTTGTTGAGATAGTTTTCAAGTTCAGATTGAATCTTATTGGCCATTTCAACTCCCAAAACCTTCTTATCCGCAGAAACACCAATAAGCAATTGCCCACCATTGTTATTCAAAAATGCACAAATGGTTTTGCCAATGGCATCTTTGTTAACTACTTCCCTGAACTCAAGTTGCTCATTTCCTTCTTGTTCAAGTAGACTTTTAATGAGTTCTTCGCTATTCATTATTTCTCGTTTCTAATTCTATCTTTCTTCTGTTTATATCCTTGAATTGAGTTTCAACAAAAACCTGTATTTCACTGGTTTTAAAAAAGGGTTGAACCCATTTTTTGCGAACATCATTATACATATCAACGACTTTCACACTATCTAAAACGCTTGTTGGCTGAATGTCAAACCCATTTCTATTCTTTTCTTTATCATACATGAATTGCTCCATGAGTTTTCTGGTATATTCAATGTATCGGTGGGCAATAAACCACCTGGGTTTATCTAATTCAACAGCCTTTAAAAACTCTTTATGCGTTATACCGGAACCATACCGAGGAAAGATAACTCCAAAAAACAAGTCACAGTTTTCTACTGCTTTAATGCAGGCATTCTCAGGATCATCATCCATAGGCACATATATATTACCTTCTTTGGACATGATTACCTCATACCCGAAAGCCTCAAGTATATATTTAATCTGGTCGAGATCATTTTCAGACCCATAGACTGTTGAGGAAACCATTATTTTAATCTTGTCATTTATCATTGACAGGTCTTGGATTTAATCGGTTATTTCACGGTGAAATTCCATCTGTTGGTTGATAACAATACCAACATTCACCTACGCAAGTTAAACCTTCCTTTTCTATATACAATATGTTTTTAAGAAATTTTTCCAACAAAAAAGGCAGAATGAAAATTCCACCTTTTTTGAAGTTTTATTGTTGGTTTTACCTATTCGATTTCTAACCCAGTTCTTTTTACCAAATCAACCAAAGGTGAATTGTCGTTGCTATAAAATCGCTATAACTTCATTTTGAGTCATCTCGACATTTTATGAAAGAGAATTTCATTCCGTCCGAAAGAAGTATTTCTCTCTGTTTTAGGTTTTTGCGCGGACGATTTTCTTGTTTTTACCTGTCCGTCGGCTAAAGCCAGACAGCCTGCCCCGATGAAAATCGGGGGCAAAGGATAGTTCTCCGATTGGTATTTTATATCATTCAGGGCATTATCCTTTGCCGTTCCGCTTTAGCGAACGGAGACTGTGTTCCTCACTTTACCCCGGGCTATTGATATTTTGCCCCGAGGGCAATAACAGTTCAATCCTCATTTCTATCTTCAAATATTTCGCTCCTAAAGAGCTGAAAAAATCTAAACCCGATGTCCAAAGCCATCCCTCGGAGGAATTTGATCAGGGCTGCCTTCTTCAAGTCTCCCCCTTGGGGGAGATTTAGAGGGGGCTTATTTATAATTCAGATTCACCGGCATAAACTTTTCAATCACTTCCACGCTTACACCTTTGCGGCGGGCATAATCTTCAATTTGGTCTTTGCCAACTTTTTCGAGACTGAAATATTTCGAATCGGGATGTGCAAAAAATTCTCCGCTTACCGATGCGGTAGGGAACATCATAAAGTGTTCGGTCAGGGTCATTCCAATTTCTTCGGCGTTCAGCATATTGAAAAGGTTGCCTTTCTCGTGGTGTTCGGGACAGGCCGGGTATCCAATTGCCGGGCGTATTCCCTGGTAATCTACATGGAGCATTTCTTCCAAACTCAGGTTTTCATCCGGAGCATAGCCCCAGTATTCTTTGCGGACTTTTTCGTGCAAAACTTCGGCAAAGGCTTCGGCCAGTCGATCGGCCAAAGCTTCAAGCAGAATCGCATTGTAGTCGTCATGATCGACGTGGAATTGTTTTATCCATTTTTGGATACCCACTCCGCCGGTTACGGCGAATGCCCCAAAATAGTCGGCTTTGCCACTTTCAACCGGAGCTACAAAGTCAGATAGGCAATAATTTGGCGATCCGCCTTTTTTTTCTTCCTGTTGACGGAGATGGTAAAAACGGCCAATTTCTTTGGTGCGGGTTTCATCCTCAAAAATAACAATGTCATCACCATCGGCGTTTGACGGCCAGATACTGAAAACGCCATTTGCCTGAACCATTTTCTTTTCAGTAATCTGATCGAGCATCCGGTTGGCATCGGCATACAATTTCCGGGCTTCCTCGCCCTGAAGTTCATCGTTCAGGATATCCGGAAATTTGCCTTTCAGTTCCCAAACAAAAAAGAAGAAAGTCCAGTCGATGTATTTTCGCAATTCCTGAATCGGGAAATCAATCAGTTGTTTGATACCGATAAAATTGGGCTTGTAAATGGGGGTATTGTCCCAATCAAGTTTCAGTTTATTGGCACGGGCATCAGCAATGGAAAGATATTTTTTTGCCTTTTTCTGACTGTGAAAATTCCGGATGGTCTGATATTCATCCCGAATATCGGCCAGAAACTGTTCATTTCCTGAAATCAGGTTTGAAACTACGCTCACTGCGCGCGATGCGTCTTTCACGTGGATGACCGTATTTTTATACTGTGGGGCAACTTTAACCGCAGTGTGTATTTTTGAAGTGGTTGCGCCGCCAACCAAAAGCGGCAAGTTCATGTTTCGGCGTTCCATTTCGGCAGCCACTTCCGTCATAATTTCGAGCGAAGGGGTGATCAGTCCGCTCAGGCCAATAATATCGACATTTTCCTGAATGGCAGTATCCAGAATTTTATTGGTTGGCACCATCACGCCCAAATCGATCACCCTGTAGTTGTTGCAGCCCAAAACCACCCCAACAATATTTTTCCCGATGTCGTGCACATCGCCTTTTACGGTGGCCATCAGCACCACTTTTCGGTTGTCGGTGGTGTCGAACTTGTCTTTGTCGGCTTCGATGTACGGAAGCAGATAAGCTACTGCCTTTTTCATCACCCGCGCCGATTTGATCACCTGCGGAAGGAACATTTTTCCGGCGCCAAATAAGTCGCCAACGATGTTCATTCCATCCATCAGCGGACCTTCAATGATATTTAGCACTGGTGAATAATGCGGCAAAGCTTCTGCCAGATCAATTTCTATATAATCGGGCAGTCCCTTTATCAGTGCATGTTCAAGTCGTTTTTCAACCGGAAGTTCACGCCATTCATCTACACGCTCTTCTTTTGCATCCTGAGCTTTCAGCGTTTGTGCAAATTCGAGCAATTCTTCGGTTGCTTCAGGTTTTTTATTCAGGACCAGATTCTCCACTTTCTCCAGAAAATCCTTGGGAATTTCATCGTAAATCTGCAACATTCCGGGGTTGACAATGCCCATGTCGAGACCGGCTTTGATCGCATGAAACAGGAAAACCGAATGGATTGCTTCTCGAACCTGGTCGTTTCCACGGAATGAAAATGACACGTTGCTAACCCCGCCACTTGTTTTGGCATGTTTCAGATTTTTCTTAATCCAGCTCACCGCATTAATGAAATCCACCGCATAATTATAGTGTTCTTCCATTCCCGTGCCGATGATCAGGATATTTGAATCGAAAATGATGTCTTGCGGAGGAAAGTTAATTTCGTTGACCAGAATATTGTAAGCCCGCTGACAGATTTCAATCCGTCGCCCGAACGAATCAGCCTGACCTTTTTCATCGAACGCCATCACCACCACCGCTG
>JAUYEQ010000366.1 GCA_030691295.1 Bacteroidota bacterium | reverse complement strand
GTAACAAAAACAGACTGATTTACATCGGATCGGGCATTGTTTCTTTCTTCGTTTTCATTGCACCCATCATTAACAAGTTCGGAGACTTTCGCCGGTTTATTACCGGCATATTTAAGCACGACGGGCTTTATGGCGGAGGAGAAGCCAATGTGCTGAACTTTCAGAAAATGATGGACAGTGCATCCGAAATTTTCAGGTTAAATCCGGGACTTTTTGTACTTATTGCAGCTTTAATTGTGTTGATAGTCATAGCCATCCGAAAAAGACAAGAAGGGATGAAAAGCTTTGTGTTTCTGTTTGCCGGTTTTCTGTTCATTATCGCCTTGCAAATGCTGATGGTTTCGAAACATTTTAAGAACTATTACCTGGCTCCGGTTTTCATTATGTATGGATTCATGTTTTTTTCTATCTCGCTTTTTCTTTCAAAAATAATGGTTAAAAAAAGTCAGGTAATTTTAGGCTCCTTCATCCTGCCACTTCTGTTTCTTTTTTTTACTGCCGGCAGGGTTAAAGACGATTATATCCTCATTTCAAAATTGATCGGTCAGCGTGAAAAAATCAAAACCTTTGTTGACACAGAGATTGAGAAAACAGATTTTTGGTTTGTTGAACCTACCTGGGAAAGTGGGCCGTACGCAGAAAATGCCTTGGTTTACGGCCTAAGTTATTGCGGTCACCGGATAGATTATCTGCCCCAACTGATGGAGGTAAACCCAAATATAATTACATACGAAGGCAACCCCGATGAGGTGAAATTATGGCGCGGTGCAACGGTTAGCCTCGATAGTGTGGTGTCTACCGGAAAAAACCTACACATCTATTCCACTCCTGACAGGCATGCGTCTGTATTGTTACAAATGGTAAAAGATGCTGCTGCACGCAACAACATTCAGTTGCTTGTTGATACCGTTTTTTCAGACAGCGAAACGAAGCATGAAATTATTAGGGCGAAAGCGATGGGCTCAGGTTCCGGTTGGCAACCTAGCTATACGATCGCCAATGAAAGGCAAAGTAGGATTGACGGGTTTGTTAAGGCCATAAAAAGTTCGCCCGAATGGCTTAAACAAGTTGAAGCGAAGGCAATCGAAAAAAATATTTCGCTCGATTCGATGATTTTACTTGATGCAATTTGGATGGCAGACCAGAAGTGACATTTATTTCAGCTTGCCGATTTTCAGCTAATAACCGCTGATAGTCAGTTTTACATTTTCAAGTAATAAATTCTTTTTGTCTTTATTCCAGATATACAGACTTATAATTGCTCCTTCCGGAAAACGGGCACTCAACTTTAATGGCAGTGAAACTTCCTGCCATTTCTGAACATTCTCTGCGGTTGAGAGTAAGTTGATCCTATTGTAGCTTACCGACTTATCATTAACATTGATAGATAATACCAGCAATACCTCGTCATCGCCTAATTTTTCCTGAGGTAAAAAACTTACCGACGCCAAAACATCCATCATGTCCTGGGTCTTAATTTCGGAAAGCGGAATCTGAATTCCCGGACCATATTCCATTCCGGCATCCATTTTGAACAATTTCTTTCCTTCTACCTCAACCGTATTTTCACTGCCTGAATCACTAAAATTCAGCACCCTTTCCACCAGTTGTTTCTTTTCCTGAAATACTTTCTGCTCCACTTTCCTGAAGATGTAAATTCCATAATCGTAACCACCAAGAACCTTAAAACTTTCTTCGGGGAGCAAGGATTTTATGAGCTGTAATTGCGGGTCAGCCATCAGGTTATCAAGCTGAACGCCTCCCTCGTTAGGGCCAAAGTGCGCGTCCCAAACCATAATATCTCCCATATTCATGGTATTGGAAGGTTGCTGCTTGTCGGCCACACCCCAATTGTTCAATGAAGTATCGTACGGATCTAAATTTAAAAAATGAATCAGATATGGATCGAAATAGTAAATTTTTGATGGTTTTTCCAACGATTTCAAATAATTCGATGCTTCGAGCATAAGCGTCTGTGGGCGCTCCAACCGAAGTGGCATGTGGTTTTTATTAAAAAACAGCCCAACTTGCAACAGGATAATCAAAATGATCAGACCGATTTGAAATGTTGAGTTCTTTATTTTTGTAACCAGCGCATTGAAACCTATCAATGCGATAATAGCAGCCATCGGTATCACACTTGCAATCACCCGGATAAGACCGAGCGAACCGCCGGTACCTTTCCACCAAACATACGAATGAGCGGCAAAAAAGCCGACGAAACTTCCTGCAATCAGAAAATAAAACAAAAAAGGTTTTTCCGTTATCCTGAATGGTTTCACTGCTTTGTATGTCCATACAGCCAAGCCTATTACGAGAAATACCAGAAAAGGCCATCCGAATATATAAGGGCTTTGCTCAACAAAATGAGAAAGGCTTCCGCTGCCATAAAAACTATCGCCCATTGAATAGGGCATCTGATTAATGATCCATAACCAATCCTGATAATGTGGATATCCAACCAGGGTATAAAAAACCGATCCAACCAATAAAAGTGGTATTGCCCAGTATTTTTTTACCAGAAAAAGTGCAATTACAAACAAAGGAAAAATGACTATACCTTCGGTTCTTACAAATGGAATAAAGGACAATACAATGGCTGCCCATAAATACCTGTTGCTAAAAAACAGCCAAAATGATAAAACCAGTACGAAGCTGAATAGAATTTCCGTCAGGCAACTTTGCATCAGCAAAAAGTACATGGGCGAAAAAGCGATAAAAAACACGGGGAGCAGATTAAACTTTTCGCCCGACAAGCGAATGATTTTAACCGTAAAGAATATCGCGGCCAAACCTGCAAGCACATTAAACATTCTGGCAAATTGAATACCGAGTAAGGCAAATGGAGCGACAAGGGTTGTATAAACAGGTTTTCCCCATTGGTCAAGAAACAACTCTGGATACTTAAACGCATATCGTGCAGTCCTGAAATGTGTTATATTATCGGCGCCGCCATAGAAATCGATGCTGTTGAAAACGAAAATAAGCTGAAGAAGAAATATTCCTGATAGAATAATATAGACAGCTTTATTTGAATTGATTTTCATTGATACCTAGGGTTTTTAAGAAAAGAAATTATATTTCAGAATGACATAGAATGCACGCAATCCATCTTTCCAGTTTATTTTTTTTCCTTCGGCATACGTTCTTCCGTAATACGAAACACCCACTTCGTAAATCCTGATATTTGGAATCCGGGCGATTTTTGCAGTCACTTCAGGTTCAAAACCAAAACGATTTTCCTTCAGTTTGAGCGACTTTATGTATTCGGTGCGGAACAATTTATAGCAGGTTTCCATGTCGGTCAGGTTCAGGTTAGTGAACATGTTGGAGAAGAAAGTCAGCATTTTATTGCCGATGGAATGCCAGAAAAACAAGATACGGTGCGGGTTTCCTCCCATGAAACGCGAACCGTACACCACATCGGCAAAACCTTCCAAAATGGGTTTCAGCAAATCGTTGTATTCGCGCGGATCATATTCCATGTCGGCATCCTGAACGATCAGATAATCGCCGGTCGCTTCTGCAATTCCGCGGTGGAGTGCGGCACCTTTCCCCATATTTACCGGCTGGTGATAAAGGCGGACATTGGCTTCAGGAAAAGCGGATTGGAATTGTTCTACAGCCGCAACAGTCTGATCTTTTGAACAATCATTTACGATAATAATCTCTTTTTTTATCTGACCGACGAGTTCTACTTCGGATACTTTGCAGAGAATAGCGAAAATGGTTTTTTCTTCGTTGTATGCAGGAATGACAATTGAAAGCGTGTTAATATTGGCCATTTTTTATAATTAAATCTTCAAATTGTTGGTAGTAAACGTCGGTTCAAGTATTTTTTTCAAAAGTAACTATAATATCAGTTTTTCAAAATTAATTTCAGTATCGTGGTTATTCCTGAAGCGGTTATTTTGCATATTTAATTGATCTTTATCCCGCTAAGAATATTTGTTGCCGCATTTTCAGGTTCCCCTCCAAATTTCCTGATTACCTTTTCTTAAATTCGAAAGCGCCTATATCGGTTCTTTTTCCGGCGGGTACAGGATGCCCCAAAAAATCAACGGTGTATTTCCCGTTGAGATTGATTCCCGCATCAATCGCCGGACTTTTCCGTTTTAAAGAATAATCAGATTCTTTTTTTCTTTTTTTTGAAAACAGCGAATCAATATTGTATTTCTCGGTTGGGTGGAGTGTGGCCCCGATATTGGGCAAACTACCATCGGGCGACCAGTACAAATTGTTGGTATGAAAATGATCGGTTTTCCCGGTATAAACCTGGGTAACTGAATCGACAGCAATAATATTGTTCCGGATGGTCACTCCTCCATAATCACACAAAAATACTGCCGGAACAATCGCGTTTTTAATCTGCTTCCGGCGAAATACTGTATTGTTCTCAATATAAGTTTCGTGCGTTGGCGCCCAAAGCATTACAAAATCCTGGTAATCGTCGCTCACGTTGTAGGCAACGCGAAGATCGTAAGTTTCTGTTTTGGCAATATCAGCAAACCAGCTCACTTCAAGAAAACCCATGTTCGAACTGGTATAATTGTGGTGGATGTAGATATCTTTTTTGGGATTCCGGCCATCGTCCAGTTCCAATGCCCCGCCATCAGCGCCAAACTCCCCACCAATAAAATAATAATCCCTGATGATATTGTATGATACTTCCTGATGACTGTTGCCCATGTGAATGCCAATCGGTCCCCAGCCTGGAGCCGACAAAGGTCGTGTATTGGCACTGTGGAGATAATTTTTAGTAATCAGGGCATATTCTCCTGTTGATTGAATTCCTTTTGGGCAATTTGAGAATTCGCAATTTTTGATCGTACAATGGTTGGCCCCGAGCATGATACGAACTGCACCGACATCCCAAACATCGGTATAGGTTGAGTCATTTCCGGCTGCCGCAGCACAATCAAAAAAGTACAAACCGTCCACCACGAGATAACTGCCCGATAACCGTATCGCATTGCCATTCAGGATAGACCGCTCTGTATTGCTGAATTTTGGAGCATGTCCGATACCGTAGGATGTCAGCACAACAGGATGAGCCGATGAGCCGGAAGCAGTGATTTCAATTCCACCTGCAAACGACGATCCGCAGGCGAAGAAAAGTGTATCACCCGCCTGTAAAGAAGCTGTTTGTGCTTTGTTCAGGGTTTTCCACGGAGTTACAGCTGTTGTTCCCGGGTTAGTATCCTGCCCTTTCTGTGAATTGACATAGTAACCTTTTCCGGAGACAACCATTGCAGAGCTGAAACAAAATAGAGCAAGCAGAAATCGTATCAAACAAGTATCGATTTTCATTTGTGGAATTCGGATAAAATTAAGATTCATACATTAAATTTTAAAACAGTAATAAAAACAACAAAATGTTGTATTCAAATTTCAACAAGCGGTTTCCCTGCCCAGGAGGGTAGGTTGGGTACGTTTAATTATTTCTTCCTTAAAAATTTTTTACCGAAATGATCCACAATGCGGTTGTAGGCCTCTGCTGCAGCCCCATTGCCCCAATCATAGATGGTAAATTCGCCGATTCCAATTCCATCTGAACCAGTGACTCCGCCATGTCCGTAATTTTCCATCATAAATCCATAGTCCTCCTTGCCAAAAAATGGCCACACTTTTTCCCATTGGGCTCTGGTTTCAGGATTTTCAGGACAGTACATCATCTCAAAGGAAGCGCACAAAGCTGCAATTCCTCTTTGGGTATATTCTTTACGTTTCAATACTTTTCCATATTCAATAATCAATTCAGCAAAAAGACTTTGCCGGGAATCGTTCCATTCGCCGTCAACATTCATCACACCAAAACCGCCCAGAGCCCTGACATAGATGTACGGAGGTTGCCACGAAGCCTGATACATCAGCAGTTCGTCAATGGTTCGTTCTCCGTATTTCAGGTATTTTGTATCACCGGTTATTTTGTATGAATTAAGCAATGCGTCGGCTGTCCAGTAAATCGAAAGGGTATTTTGCTTGAACTGATTATTTCTTTCTGCCTTTTTGCCAACTAAATCCTCGCTTCCATATCGTGAACACGACCAGTAGGTTTCAAAATCTTCCCATTGACCAGTCATTACAATGTTGTCGATAATGGCATCCATTGCCTTAAGCGCCGATTTACGGTAGGCTTCGTTGCTCGTTATTTTATACAGATTCAGAAGAAATGAAACCGACATGGCCGACTCTGGTGATTTGTTCAGATGATCCATAGGTTCGAGTTTGTCAAGCGACAACCATCCCGGGAAAAACCCATCGGCAGTTTGCTTTTTAACGAGGGCGTCAGCATAGGCAATCGTATAATCCAGTAACCGCTTGTCGGGTTCAAGTTCCGAATACCACAAAAGCATCTGGTTGGCGGTAAAACTCATATCGAGGATGTGATATGGAGCAATCCTGGCGTCCCATGTGTATGGGTTCCGGTTTGAGTTTCCGAAATAATAGGTATCCCAGCCTTTTGACCGGTTGTACTTTTTCCCGGCAATGTCAACCTGTTGCATCTCAGTTCCAATGAGCCCGGGGAAAAATCCTTGTTTCTGCGGAAACGAAAGTGCCAGTTCCTTGGTCTTTATGGCATAGTCAAGTAATTCGCTGTTATTTACACGTTTTGCATACCTGTATAATCCCTGGGCCGAACGGAGCGAACTAAACCATGCCTGGTTCCAGACGGAACGGAATTCCCTTTCGTTTACCTCGCCCGGATAGTTGGGGCTTTGGGTAGTGTTGACAATAAAAACGGGTGCTCCAACTGTTTTTCCGTTTAAATTAAATTCCTGCCACACGCTTTCTTTCCATGATTTAAAAGCCCAGTTGTAAGTATGTTCCGTGTATTTTTCGAGGTTTTTTCGGATCGAACCCGTCGATTCATATTCCTTTTCTCCCCAATTCTTCCACAGAAAAGAAAGCACATTGCGCCACGGATCAAAAAGATCTTTCTTTTTATCAGACACAAGGATATAAAAACCGAATTCAATTTTTCCTGAAGGATAAACAGCTCCGGGTTCCCTTACAAAAAGCACATGCTCCTTAACGCTTGATTCGCTCAAACCCAATGTCAGGGTATTTCCAACGGCATCCATGTCCATGTACCAGTCAACCGGGTTGTCCTTTTTTAACAAGTCAATGTCGGGGATAATGGCCAGTTGTTTCTCGCCTGAAGTTACAACCAATGCCGGCGACCGGAACACGTGTTGGGCAATAATATGCTGATCGGTTGGTGTGAGGTGCGGCGCCCAGTTGAAGTCGGGCAAAAAGGCCGGAGTGATATTTACCTGCCAGTCATTTTGCTGTATGGGTTCTTTTAAATCAAAAGTTACCGATACTTTCAAAATATTCTCCGACATCTCCGAATAACTGATCTGCGCTTCGGTTGATCCCAGTTTTCCGTAATTAATCGAACTTATAAAATTGCTGAATATGTCCGGCAAAGTCGATTGATTTTTTGCTAAACCACTAAACCCAAACATTACAGCAAGGATAAAAACCACTAATGGCCTTAAATTCATCTGTTTCTTCATTTTACTGCGTTAATTTATTTAATATCTCTGTCGGCTGCACACCTGAATCCGATTGTGCCGCAGCGGTCAATACCCGGAAAAACCAGCAATTGCTTGGCTGCAAAGTTTAACGGTTGAGGCCCACCATCGAAATACCAATCGGACCCTTTTGCTTTATAAAAAGAGCCACCTTTCAGGATACAAAACCGGTTTCTGTCATCACTGTATTCATTCTCTGTTAACTCCCATGTATTGCCACATAAATCATAACACCCAAAAACTGATTTTCCTTTTGGAAAGGCTTTTACTGCCGTTGTATCTCCTGATTCTCCTGCGTTGCAGAAACACTTTTCCATCTTTTCTCCCCATGGATATTTGTTACTTTCATATCCCTGTCCGGCAAATTGCCATTCCTGTTCGGTTGGAAGTCTCTTACCAACCCATGAAGCATAGGCCCGGGCATCACTCAGATCGACGTAAACTACCGGATGATCTTCTTTTCCGGCAGGAATCTTTCCATCAGGCCAATGTTTTAAAAAATTATGAGCCACCCTTGGTGTATATCCCGTTGACTTCAAAAATTGATCGTATTGAAAATTGGTAACCGGAGTTTCGTCAATCAAATAGGGCGACAGATCGGCCGCTATGGTGAATGTTTTGGTATGGTGAAGAGCCGGAGCGCCAATATTCACAAAAGAGGAATCGATGGAACTGTAAAATCCGACCTCCCGTACCCTGAATACTACCTCCAAAGAACCCTTAAAAGCGGGTATTTCCACCATTCCTTTCAATGGTTTTTTTGTTCGCTTTGTAAGGGCAACAAGTACTGGCTTTGCCTGTATTTCAGGAAAATCAGTATTTGAACTTTGTGTTTTGTAAATTCTTGCCTGTGCCGATAAAAATTCCTGAAAATCAATTCCCAGGGACTCTGGTTTTCCGGCTACGATACAGCCAATGCCGCGGGGAGATATTTTCCCGGCCAGTACTGATTGTCCCTGATGATTTGATTCGAAGATCTCTTTTCCCTGAATTAAATCGAAATAAGAATCACCTTCTTTTGCCTCAATATGCAGGATATCGTCTTCAATACTGTTTTCAGACCTGTTTAAAAGCGTCCATAACCTGATTTCATACTTATACCATTGGCTGGCATATACATTTTCCACAGGAGTTTCGTCTGCCATTGGTATACAACCTTCACCTGAAAACAGGTTGGAATATCGTTTCTGAATGGGCGACATTGCCCGGAGAATCGACTTGTCCCTTTTATTCCAGCCAACCCATTGCCCGAATACATTCTCCCAGATCATAATTCCACTGCCATTCATCCACGCAGTGTGCAATTCCTTGGTGCGGTCTCTTTCCCACCGGCTGATGCCATGTTGCATGTGGCGGCGTTCGAACCATTTGTTGCGTAAAATTCCTGATACTTTACTGTCAGAAAACCACTGAGCCCATGACATGTGGTGGTCGAATACATTTTCAACCGGTAAGGCCAGTTCACTTTCCAGAACAACACCGGGCTTCACGCTGTCCAGTTTTTTTCGGAACTCTTTTGCCCCCCAGGCCATCGTGTCCAAAAAAATCCCATCGGCATCAATTTCCTTGATGATATTGGTAAGAGCATCAACGTCGGATGCGCTTTCCCGCCGTGTTCCTGTGTCCCACGGATTATAATTGATGTAAACTTTAATGCCCTGTTGATGAAATTGTGCC
>JAUYEQ010000363.1 GCA_030691295.1 Bacteroidota bacterium | reverse complement strand
CATCATGTATTCCATTGCTTTCTCGTCTTCTACCTCCTTGTACGAGCCGGCAATCATCTGAAGTGCTTCTCCGTATTTGGCTTTTCGCGCCTCATCGGCATTCACCCATTTTGTAAACTTATCCTCCAATTGTTTTTTCTGCTCAATTACATTCAGGTTTTGAAGCCCTTTGTTTTGCCCGATGCTGTATTTGTAATAGTTTGAACTTACTGCATATTTCGACGCATACATGATTTTTGATTGCTGCGACGAACGCATGAATTCTTTCATGATCCGCTGTTTTTCGGCACGTACATTAATTCTTGCCGGATTCGTAACCGTCATGGTATAATTTATTCCGTGGGAAGTTTTATAGCGATTGGTGGTTCCCGGATAACCAAGAATCATGGCAAAGTCGTTCAACTCGTATCCTTTCAGCGAGATCGGCAAATGGTGTTTTGGTTTATATGGAACATTGTCTTTCGAGTAGGCAGCCGGTTTTCCATCTTTGCCGCAATAAATACGGAACAGGCTGAAATCGGCGGTATGGCGCGGCCACATCCAGTTATCGGTATCTCCGCCAAATTTTCCCATCGACTGCGGTGGTGCGCCTACCAAACGAATGTCGCGGAAAGTTTCATAAACGAACAGGTAATATTTATTGTCTTCGTAAAGTGGCTGAACGCGTGCATCATAATGAGAGTCAGCAGTCGCTTCTTTTTGAATTTTTGATGAAATCTCGCGGACTTTATTGCTCCGTTCATCTTCCGTCATCTTGTCATTCAATTCAGGAATTATTTTTGAAGTTACATCCTCGAAATTAATAAGAAATGAAGCGCTTTTCCCCGGATTTGGCAATTCATCTTCTTTAGTTTTTGCCCAAAATCCATCTTTTAGGTAATCGTGTTCAACTGCGCTGTGTTGCTGTATTTCATCAAATCCGCAATGGTGGTTGGTAAGCAGCAATCCTTCAGCCGAAATGAGTTCTGCGGTACATGAACCATGATCAAGTGAAACGACTGCATCTTTCAGGCTCGATTTATTTATA
>JAUYEQ010000342.1 GCA_030691295.1 Bacteroidota bacterium | reverse complement strand
TATCCAACCGACCGTAAATTCGATGAGGTTGCTCCGTGGATGGAAGCTTTTGTGAATGCCAAAAAATGGATTGAAGAGAAAACGAAATAGAAACCGGAAACGGTTGAATGCGTTAGAAAATGGTGAAGGCAGTTGAAAGTTAGATTTCAGCTGCCTTTTTTTTTTGCCTGAGCCTTTTCCTTTTTCTTTGCCTCTGCCTGAGCCTTTTCCTTCGCCTTACTTATTTTTACACTCCTTCTTTACTAAACGTATTTCTACCGAAGTACCCTCGTTTTCGATACTTTTTACCTGTATATCAGCATGGTGGAGCTCAATGATTTTGGCAACGATGGAAAGACCGATTCCGAAACCGCCAATGTATCTGACGTTTGTGCCGCGCTTAAAGGGCTTGAAAATCGTATCCAATTCATTCTTTGGAATTCCGACTCCCCGGTCAGAAATATTCAGGGCCAATCTATCCGGGTAAATCTCAGTTTTGACTTCCACGTCGCCGGATGAAAATTTGCACGCATTGTCAATCATGTTTTTGATGGCTATTTCGAGTAATCCGGCATGTCATTTTATCATAAGATCGTTCTCGTTGTCGGAGTATTCTATTTTAGGCAGAATCTTTCTTCCCGGATATTTGACTTTTACCGATTGAATAGCCGTAAATATCAATTCATCTATCCGGAGGTCTGTGAACGAAATGGTATTGTTCCTGTTAATGTGAGCCAGTTCCAGTAAGCTGTTCAGCAATTGATTTAGATTTCGTAAATCTGCGGTAAGTTTTAGTATATGGGTTTCATATTCCTGCGTACTGCGCTCACGGCTTAACATGTAGTCTGATTCGGCTATCATTATAGCCATTGGGGTGCGTAATTCGTGCGATGCATTCGATACAAATTCATCCTGACTTTTGAAAACCTGCTCGAGATCAGATAACAATTGATTGAAAGTGACGGCGAGTTGCTCTATTTCATCCTGTCTTTTCCCTTCGTTTAACCTGCTGTTCAGTTTTAATGAATTGATTTCCTTTACTTTCGAAATGATATTTGAGATAGGTCTTATAGCTATTTTTGAAAAAAAGTAGGATGCAGTGACCGATAGCCACAAACTAAACAGGATACTCCATAGCAATACCGATCGTAAACTACGGAGGTAATCAGTCCGCACTTTATCGTGGGCTATTACAAATACATGATAGGTTTGGTTGTTTTCAATGTGCTTGTACGAAACGCCATCTTTATCGGCAATAGAGAAATAATACGAAATTGGATCGGCTGGAATGTGCGATAATATGTAGTCGGTAAGAGAGTGTATCCTATAACTATATATGATTTTGTTCAATGAATCAGTCAGGGCGATCTCTTCCTGTTCGAGAGATTGAGTAGTTTGATGAATTTTTTTTAGCAATGTTGAATCAACTTCTGCAACATTAATGAGCAGAATGGCCGTGTTTTGTGCTTTAACCAAAAGCTCGTTCCTGAATTTTGAAAGTTGGCTTGTATAGGAGAAATAATACACCAAAACCGAAAAGAACACAAGAATTCCAAATACCAAAAGGGTGAATTGAATCGACAATCTGGTTTTAATGTTCATTTTGTTTTTGTTTTGTTATGCTTTCTATAACTCTGTTTCGCTGCAATAAAATCCAAAGCCGTATTTGGTATGGATCAACTTCGGCTCAAAATCCCTATCGATTTTTTTTACGCAGATAGTTTATATATACATCAATAATGTTGGTGCCTGTTTCAAAATCCAGGTCCCAAACTTTTTCTATGATATATTCGCGGCTGAGTAATTTTCCTTTATTTATCAGAAAGGTTTCCATCAGTGAAAATTCTTTTGAGGTCAGGTCGATTTTTATGTTACCCCTTGTTGCAGTTTTTGTTTCAAGGTTTAGTTCGAAATCAGCAATCTTCAGGATTTTTGATGGTGAAATAGTTGGATTGCTCCGTTTCAGGAAAACATTGATGCGTGCCAGTAATTCCCTGAAATCAAAAGGTTTTAAAACGTAATCATCGGCACCGGTCTCAAAACCAATCAGCTTATTGTCGGGTGTACCGAGCGCCGTAAGCATAATGATAGGAATTTTGCTGTTGGTTTTACCAGCGATTCAGCCCGAAAATAATATTCTTGTAAATTAATACGTTAGAGTATGCTGAAAAAAATATTTTTCCGGCTATTTTTGTTGTCGATAAGAGACACGGGGGCTGAACCCCCAGTTTACTGCTTTA
>JAUYEQ010000369.1 GCA_030691295.1 Bacteroidota bacterium | reverse complement strand
AACTTTTCATATTGAAAGGATTTGAAATTCAGGATAAAAATACGAAACGAAATTGATAAAAAATGGTGGCCACTTGCTTTCTAACAACCCACATGAATGCGTTTAAAATTCATCTTTTATTTTGCATATCAGCCAGTTATGTATTATTTAAACTTTCTATTTCAGAAATTATTATTTCGTATCTTTTCCTGAAATTATTGAATAAAAATTCAACCTGAAATATACCTATGAAAGCCATCATCCATACCCGTTACGGACCGCCGGAAGTGCTGCAACTGGCAGACGTGCCGAAACCAAGTCCCAAAGAAAATGAAGTACTGGTTAAAGTACACGCCATCACTGTAAACCGCACCGATTGCGGATTCAGGAGCGCCGAGTATTTTATCTCGCGGTTTTTCAGCGGACTATTCCGGCCTAAAAACTCCGATGGAACAAATGGTAGAAGCCACCAAATATGTGGAGACCGGCCAGAAAACCGGAAATGTGGCAATAACGATATACCACTGATAAATAAGCAGATGAGTTGGCGAAGGCAGGAAGATGAAGCAGATTTTGCGTGGCTCATAGGATGTCGTAAAATCCGGCGCTGCCCACTCATAACTGAGTTTCGCAAATGCAGATTATAAGCGGCATTAGCAAAATGAAAACCGAAGCTGAAAAGAAAATCAGTAAAATATTCGCCGATGTTTGGGGCGTTGAATTTGTAGAAACTGTAATTGAATAAGAAAAAACGGTTGAATAATTATAGATTTTAAACCCCTCGAACTCGATGGATTTAAAATTAAAATTTTGAGAAATGGTAAAAATTAAAGTAGAGAATACCGAGATTACGGTCCTATCTATCGAAGATAGGGATTACATTTCGCTGACAGATATGGCTAACGCCAAAGAAAGTGAAAGTAGAGCAGCCGATATAATCAAGAATTGGCTCAGAACAAGATATGCAATTGAATTTTTGAGTGTTTGGGAACAGATTAATAATCCAAATTTTAAAGTGGTGGAATCTGACCACTTTAAAATGCAGGCAGGCATGCCAGGTTTTGTACTTAGTGCCTCTGAATGGATTGAAAAAACAGATGCCATTGGAATTTTAGTAAGGAAGGGAAAATATGGGGGAACTTATGCCCACAAAGACATCGCTTTTGAGTTTGGCTCTGCCATAAGTGTGCCATTCAAAATGTACTTAATTACAGAATTTCAACGACTTAAGAAAGAAGAACAAAAACTATTGGGCTGGTCGGCAAAGCGTGAATTGGCAAAGCTCAACTATCATATACACACCGATGCCATTAAGCAAAACCTTTTACCCAAAGAGCTTTCGGAAAAACAAAAATCAATCGTTTATGCTAATGAGGCCGATGTGCTTAATGTAGCCATGTTTGGAATCACTGCAAAACAGTGGCGCGATGCAAACCCCGATTTAAAAGGAAATATTCGTGATTATGCAAACATCAACGAATTAATTTGCCTATCAAATATGGAAAATTTGAATGCAGTATTCATCAATGAGAATATGCCACAAAAAGAAAGGTTAATTAAATTGAACCAGATAGCCATTCAACAAATGAAAATTTTGCAGGAAGTTGAAACCCGGAAATTATTGAAATAATCAGGAATCCAATGAGATGAGGGAACTTCAGTAGAAACCCGGAAAAACCTTTGAATTCTTTGTAGTTCATCCAAATACATACCATCTATGAAAGCCATTATCCATACCCAATACGGTCCGCCGGAAGTGCTGCAACTGGCAGAAGTACCGAAACCAAATCCCAAAGAAAATGAAGTGTTAGTAAAAGTACACGCCACTACTGTAAACCGCACCGACTGTGGGTTCCGGAGCGCCGAGTATTTTATATCGCGATTTTTTAGCGGATTGTTCCGGCCTAAAAACCAGATATTGGGCAACGAGTTTGCCGGAGAAATTGAAGCGGTTGGCAAAGTCGTAAAGCTGTTTCAGCCGGGCGATAAAGTATTTGGCTACAACGACGTTACTTTTGGCGCACACGCCGAATACCTGGTAATGGCGGAAGATGGCCCTCTTACTACAATGCCAGCCAATCTGACTTACGAAGAAGCGGCTCCAATTACCGAAGGCAGTCATTACGCTTTGTGCGACATCAGGGAGGCAAAGGTTTCTCCCGGCCAAAAAGTACTGGTGAACGGCGCCACCGGAGCCATTGGTTCGGCTGCCGTGCAGTTGTGCCGGTATTTTGGTGCCGAAGTCACGGCAGTTTGCGCCACTCCACACCTTGAACGGATCAGATCATTGGGTGCAAAAACAGTGATCGATTACACCAAAGAAGATTTTACGAAAATCGGTGACCGGTTCGATTTCGTGTTCGATGCCGTGGGTAAAAGTTCGTTTGGCAAATGCAAACCCATCCTGAAAAGCAAAGGCATCTACATTTCCACCGAATTGGGCAAAGGCGGACAAAACCCTTTTCTGGCACTGATCACCCCGGTACTGGGCGGTAAAAAGCTGCTGTTTCCGATACCAACCATCAATAAACAAGATGTTGTTTTCCTGAAAGAGTTGGTTGAAAGCGGACAATTCAAACCGGTAATTGACCGCAGCTATCCGCTGGAACTTATGGTGGAAGCCGCCAAATATGTGGAAACCGGCCAGAAAACCGGAAATGTGGTAATAACGATATCCCACTGATACAAAAGTTGGTGGATGAGTTGGCGAAGGGCAGGAAGATGGAGAAGATTTTGCGTGGCACGTAAGGGAATTGTAATGCTTCGTGTACCTTCGTGTACTTTGTGGTTAATACCAAATCAACAACTATGAGTGAAATAATATACCTAAACGGCAACCTGATTCCAAAAACGGAAGCTACGATTTCTCCCGAAGACCGGGGATTTAACTTTGCTGATGGCATTTATGAAGTCATCAAATATTACGGCGGAAAGCCTTACAGATATGCAGATCATTTGGAACGGCTGAAAAGGAGCCTGAATGAAGTTCAAATCGAATACAGGGATACCGATCAGCTTGAATTCGTTTTTCAGGAATTGCTCGAAAAGAACGGATTGGCCAATCAGGAGGCCGGCATTTACCTGCAAATAACGCGTGGAAGTCATTCCCGTATTCACCGTTTCCCCAACGACATTAAGCCTACGGTTTACGCTACCGTTTTTCCGTTTGCCTCCAAGCCAGATCAACTCAAAAACGGGGTTAAAATAATCACTACCGAAGACATTCGCTGGTTGCGTTGCGATATAAAATCGATATCGCTGCTTGCCAACGTACTTGCAGCTCAAAAAGCGCACGAACAAGATGCGGACGAAGCCATTTTTATCCGAAACGGCGTGGTTACAGAAGGTTCACATTCCAGTTTTTTGGCTGTGAAAAACGGTATCGTTTATACGCATCCCGACTCGAACCAGATTTTACCGGGAATTACCAAAAAAGTGGTATTTGAAATTTGTAAAGATCACAATATTCAGGTTATTGAAGAAGGAATTCCGGCTTCCGACCTGGCCAATATGGATGAAATGATGATTGTTGGTACCGGCAGCGAAGTTACCCCGGTTGTCCAATTCGACGACATTTTGGTAGGCAATGGGAAACCCGGACCGGTTACACTTTTCATTCAGGAGAAATTCTTCGATCAAACACGACTTTTATGAATCCAACGATCAAACCAATCAGCACCACCAAAGCGTTACTCCTATTCGGAATTCCGTCCATTCTGTTTTTGATTATTTGCCGGATTTTAATTCCGATGCTGCACAAAAGTTACGGACTTCACCCCACATTGAGCTGGTTCATTGGTGGATCACTCATTTTTATGCCGTTGTTCCTGCTGGCTTTTTATCTGGCTCGAAAAGATGGTTTCCAAACCAAATCTGAAATTTTTAGCAGACTTCGGCTCCGGAAAATGTCGGTGCGCGACTGGAAATTCGCTTTGCGTTCTACGTTGGCAGTGCTGATGCTTACCGGAGCAATAATGGGCATTTCTAAATTTCTGCACATTCAGTTTGGTATTTCTGAAATTGAAACAACACCATCGTTCATGCAGTTTGAGCCATTCCAGGGGAATGAACGCTTTCTGCTCTTGGTTTGGCTGTTCATGTTTTTCTTCAACATTTTCGGGGAAGAACTGATGTGGCGCGGATATATTTTGCCGCGTCAGGAAATCAGTCTGGGCAACAGGGCGTGGTTTTTCAATGCGATACTTTGGGTATTATTTCACATTTGTTTTGGCATTCAACTCTTGATTTTGCTGATTCCCATCCTGTTCATTCTTCCGTGGGCTGTTCAAAAAACACAAAATACATGGGTTGGAATTTATATTCATGCTTTGGTAAATGGCCTGGCATTTATCATGGTTTCACTGGGCGTGATGGGCTGAACATTTCAATACAAGTCGACAAACCCAGTTTTCATCCCCGCTTTGCGGCCATTCAGGAACAATAAATTGCAGCACTGGGAAAACGGGCGTAGTTTCGTTGGAAAATTATAATTCTTCACATTACACTATGGAACGAAATACGATCAACGAACGCCTTAGCATGGTGGCGCCATGTGGCATTGATTGCGGAATTTGTGAATTGCACCTCTGCAAAGACGACCAAAATTTGTACAACTATCTCCTTCAACTGGGGATTCCAAAAGAAAAGCTTCCCTGCCCCGGATGTCGCGCCATTGAAGGAAATTGCCCGGTAAAACCAACAGTTTGCGATACCTGGACATGCGTAAGGGAAAATGAATTAGAGTTTTGCTCGGCCTGCACCGATTTTCCCTGCAACCGCCTTCAGCCATGCGCCGACCGCGCCGATGTTCTGCCTCATAACCTGAAAGTTTTTAACCTTTGCCTGATTAACCAAATCGGACTGAAAGCATTTACCGAGCGTTCCGGAGAAATCAAAATGAAATATTACAAGGGCAAAATTGTTGTAGGGAACGGGCCGCAGTTATAAGTTTACAGTGTTCAGTCGCAGTTCGGATCAGCTGAAAGAAATGGGTGTAACAATTGAATACTGAACCGCATTTTATGTTCTCAGGCTTTTATCGTAGTTTTGGGCGATTCAAAAATTAGATGATTGACCGTTTATCCCTTTTTCTATTGAGACCAAAATTCAGCCATATTTCAGCCTTGCAGATCTTTCAGCTTTTGCGGTTTTCAACCCTGATGCTAATTGGTATTGTCTTTGCAAAATCAGGGTTGTCAATTTCCGAAATCGGGCAATACGAAACCTTTTTGCTAATCGCTGGAGCCGTCAGTTTTTTTTGGTTGAACGGTTTGATTCAGGGTTTCCTGCCGCTTGTAAGCAATGAAACCATCTCACGCAAATCACCGGTTTTATTCAATGTATTTTATTTAATTACTGGTTTGTCAGTTTTGTCAGGCTTATTTCTACTCGTTTTTGAACATTCAATATCAGGCTTTTTACTGAAAAAACCTTCTCTCCCCTATTTATCCTACCTGTTAATTTATCTTTTAGTATCAACACCGGCCAGTTTGGTCGAATACATTTATCTGATAAAAAATCAGGGGAAACAGATGATAATTTATGGTGGATCTTCATTTTTCCTGATGTTCTTTCTGGTAATTATTCCTCCGGTTTTTGGTTTTGGAATAGAATACAGTTTGGCCGGACTTATTGCCAGCGCCGTCTTTCGTTTCGGATGGCTGCTGGTTGTACTTTTCAGAAATGCAGCACCAACTTTCGATTGGTCATTTATCCGAAAGCATCTGCGCAGTTCATCACCACTCATTTTATCAATGTTCCTCAGCGGTTCGGCTCAATACATCGATAGTTTTATTGTCACCTCGTATTTTGACGAAGCAACTTTTGCCGTTTTCAGGTATGGTGCGCGCGAATTCCCTTTGGTTCTCCTGATGGCCAACGCTTTCAGTACATCCATGTTGCCCGGATTTTCCGACCGTTCAAACCTTCAATTCAATCTCGAAAAAATCAGGCGAAATGCCCAAAAGCTCGGAAACTGGATGTTCCCACTTTCAGGACTGTTAATGATGGTATCACATTGGGCTTTTCCGGTAGTTTTTAATGTGGGTTTTGCACAGAGCGCCACAATATTTAATATTTATTTACTCCTGATTATCAGCAGACTTTTATTCCCTCAAACCATCCTGATCGGACTACAAAAAACAAAGCTGATTATGTGGGCATCGCTTCTGGAAATCATTGTGAATGTGACCTTCAGTCTTTTTTTCGTTCAGATATGGGGTCTGGTTGGAATAGCCTACGGAACCGTTGTGGCATATCTCTTTGAAAAAGTTTTGCTGATGATTTTTGTGTCGAAAACCTGCCAGATAAGTGTTTCTTCTTATCTGAATGGTTCGCGGCATCTGATTTATTCCTTATTTTT
>JAUYEQ010000335.1 GCA_030691295.1 Bacteroidota bacterium | reverse complement strand
CCATCGCCAGCCAAATTCGCAAAAACCGGCATACTAAAATTATCTGTCTGGCCGATAATATTGTTCCTCACGAACACCGGGCTGGTGATCGTGTTCTTACCAATTATTTCATTCAACGCATCGATGGCTTAATCGCAATGTCGAAAAGTGTCTTGGCTGAAGCTAAAACCTTCAGAAATAATTTGCCTTTGGAATTCTGTCCTCATCCAATTTTCGATAATTATGGCAAAAGACTTTCGTTTGATGATGCTAAGCAGAAGCTGAACCTCGATGTCAATACGAAATACCTGCTTTTCTTCGGATTTATCCGCGACTACAAAGGACTTGATTTACTGCTGAATGCTTTTGCTGACGAAAGGTTGCGCAAATATCCGGTGAAACTTTTGGTTGCCGGCGAATATTATTCAAGTCCGGAGCCTTATCTGGAGTTGATAAAAAAAAACAATCTGGATGAACTGATTGAATTGCGAACCGATTTTATTCCTGACGAAGAGGTGAATTTGTATTTCAGCGCTGCTGATATGGTTGTTCAGCCATATAAAAGTGCGACCCAAAGTGGTGTTACGCAAATCGGCTATCATTTTAATAAGCCAATGCTGGTTACCAATGTGGGCGGATTAGCCGAAATTATTCCTGATGGTAAAATCGGATATGTTGTTGAACCCGACAGCCAGAATATAGCAGATGCTTTGGTCGATTTTTACGAAAATGAAAGAATGACCGAATTTGAAGCTAATATTGTGGAGGAAAAGAAGAAATTCTCGTGGGCAAATATGGTCAATACATTTTTATCCGTTTACAATCTTACAAAGGCAAAGTAAAATATATGGATTACGATACGATCATAAGAAACAGAATTCAGGATGCCATTTATCTGAAAGTGGCAATACTGAAAGATCCTGCGTTGATTCAACAGATTCAGGACGCAGCCGGAATGATTGTTAAGGCTTACCGGTCGGGCAATAAAACGCTTTTTTGCGGAAATGGAGGCAGCGCTGCCGATGCGCAACATCTGGCGGCCGAACTTTCAGGTAAATTCTACCTCGACAGACCCCCGATTCATGCTGAAGCCTGCCATGTAAACAGTTCGTTCATGACAGCTGTTTCAAATGATTTTGGCTTCGATGTAGCTTATTCCCGATATATTGAGGCAGTCGGTAAAAAAGGAGATGTACTTGTAGCAATTTCGACTTCCGGAAATTCTGAAAATGTTTATCAGGCGCTTTGTAAGGCAAAAGAAACCGGTTTTACATGCATTGTTTTATCGGGCTCAACAGGTGGAAGGATGGGCGTAAAAGCGGATGTTTTAATCAAGGTGCCTTCGGATGATACAGCCCGGATTCAGGAAGCACATATTCTGATTGGGCATATAATCTGTGAATTGGTAGAAAGTGAATTGTTCGGGTAAGGCTTACTTTTAATTTTATTATGAATTTTAGCAACAATTATTTCATTAACTTTCGTGCAAAACTTTAAATCTATGCTACCTGAAATTGTAAAGAATCAGATTATTTCAAATCTTAGGATATTAGATCCTGAAAAAGTAATTCTATTTGGTAGTTATGCTTATGGTATTCCAACTGAAGATAGCGACATTGATCTCTATATTGTTACAAAAAATCCTAATATTCCTGAAACTTTTGCTGAGAAAATAAAATTGAAAGTGCAAATTTCTGATCTGTTAAATCCAATAAGAGATAGGTTTCCGTTAGATATTATTGTTCATACGCTGCCGATGTATTTGCGATTTATGGAATTGGGGAGTAATTTATCTCAGACCATAAGAACTAAAGGTATTCAACTAATATAATATAGAATTACAATGAAATTTCTGACAAATGAATGGCTAAATGCAGCAGAATTGGATTTTAAATCTGCCAATCAACTTTTGCAGGATGAATCATTGACTTCTGTTGTGACATTTCATTGTCAGCAAACCATTGAGAAATTGAAAAATAGGTGTGTACAAATAAAAAGAGGTTGTCTCGAACTTTTGAGACAACCTCTTTTTATTGTATTTAAATCAGGATTATTTTACTGAATCCATGTATTCGATCAATTCAACAACTTTTACTGAGTATCCCATTTCGTTGTCGTACCATGAAACAACCTTTACAAAAGTTGGAGACAACTGGATGCCGGCTTTTGCGTCGAAGATGGAAGTACGTGCATCACCAAGGAAATCAGTTGAAACCACTTCGTCTTCAGTATATCCAAGAATACCTTTCAATTCACCTTCTGATGCAGCTTTCATTGCAGCACAGATTTCAGCGTAAGAAGTTTCTTTGGCCAAACGAACGGTTAAGTCAACCACTGATACGTTGGGTGTAGGTACGCGGAAAGCCATACCGGTTAATTTGCCATTAAGTGCAGGAATCACTTTACCTACAGCTTTTGCAGCGCCGGTTGATGAAGGAATAATGTTCTGACTTGCACCGCGTCCACCTCTCCAGTCTTTTGCTGAAGGACCGTCAACAGTTTTTTGTGTGGCTGTTGTTGCATGAATTGTAGTCATTAAACCTTCCAAAATACCGAAACTGTCGTTTAATACTTTAGCGATAGGAGCCAAACAGTTGGTAGTACATGAAGCATTTGAAACGAATGTCATGTCGTTGGTGTATGATTTGTGGTTAACACCCATAACGAACATTGGGGTATCGTCTTTTGAAGGAGCTGAAAGAATTACTTTCTTCGCGCCGCCATCGATATGACCCTGAGCTTTTGCTTTTTCAAGGAATAATCCGGTTGATTCAACAACATAATCAGCGCCAACAGCGCCCCAGTTGATATCAGCAGGATTGCGCTGAGCTGTAACGCGGATGGTTTTTCCGTTTACGACCAGTTGACCGTCTTTTACTTCAACAGTACCTTTGAATTGTCCGTGTGTAGAATCATATTTTAGCATGTATGCCATATAATCTACATCGATGAGGTCGTTGATTGCAACAACTTCTACATTTTCTTTAGCTACTGCAACGCGGAAAACAAAACGTCCGATACGACCGAAACCGTTGATACCGATTTTAATTTTTGACATCGTTATAAAATTTAATGAATGTATAAATGAATAATGTTTGTTTTTTCAAAGACCTCTTTTATCTAAGGCCATACAAAATAAATACTTTATTGTCGAAACTTCAAATTTATTTCAAAAGATAAGCTCTTTTAGGGACGGGTTTAATTTTTTATTAATGTAGAAATGATAAAAGGGGAATAGTTTGGAGGGTAATCTAAAACAGTTGGTTTTTTTTAGCTTTCCCCGACAATCTTTTCTGGCTTTAGAATTAAAAATCTCTTGCAAAGTGTCAATGCAAAAGCATTTATTCAATTCTCAGAGGCTTTAAAATCGTTTATTTCCTTTGAATTAAAGGCGTTACAGGCAGTATTTAACTTTGATTTAGGTTCCTTTCTGGAACAAAAGCCTCAAATGTGTTTATAGTTATTAACCAATTCACTTTTTGATTGAATGGTCTAAATATTTTTTGTTGATATGTTTTTTCTTGTGGGTTATATATTGTAATAAAAAGACTTAACTTTCAGCTCACAAAAATGTAAATTTTACGGTCATCTTATCTTGAGGCTGCAAATGTACATTTAGGTGTGGCTTTATCCGGTTTCAAATAGATATTCTCTGGATGAAACTCTTAAACGATAAATATTTCTAAAAGATAAGGTATGTGTTGTTTTTGTTTTGACTCGGGATGAGTGAAATCCGTGCAAATGCTAACGAAATAGGTACATGTAGCAGATAAATATTTTATTTTTATCTGTCTATAATGTTGTACTTTGATGATATTTTTATACGTTTGCATTGTGTAATTTCTAATTTAATGCAAATTAAACAACGAATAAAGAAAAAATGAATTATAAAATTCAATCAATCAATCAATTAAGTTCAATTAAAAAACAAATGCTATGAGAAAATCATTTACACAGCTTTTTGGGTTTTTACTATTGAGCGTTATGATGTTGTTCTCTTCCGGGCTTTATGCCCAAGAGACACAATCAACGGTAGAGCTTTATGCTGGATCTGTTGATCAATGTTATAACAAAACCAATAGTTATACCTCGATGATTTCCGTCAAGGATTTCATCAAAATGAAGAGTTTCAAACTCACATTGAAGTACAAAGAATCTGAATTTGAGTTTGATGCTGTTGCCAGTGCGAATACACTGCTTGGAACTGCGGTATCTGGAACTGTTATTCCGGACACAGATCCTATTTGGAATTTTGTTCAGTTTACCTGGTCGAACACCAATGAAGTTACGATTGGCAACAATATTGCCGGTGGTGTAAAACTTTTTGATGTGAAATTTAAGGTTCCCAATTTTCCGAACAATGTTGGACGTGACTTGTTCAATTCTACCTTAGAATGGGATGTCGTTAATTCAACTTACTACTATGTATCTGACTTTGGAGTTGGTGGTAGTTATCAGGTTGAAACTACCCGTTTTCATGGTGGTACAATGAACGTTCCGGTAAATTATACTGCTGCGAACTTTTCTTACACTGTTGTTCCTGCTTCTTGTGATGGCGGAACAGCCAAAATTACAATTACCAGCCCTGTTGGAACTGGAATGAAATATTATTTCAACGGTTCACTCACTGCTTCTACTTCGCCTCTTGCTGATGCACAGGCTCCTTCTGTAAATACTGTTCGTATCGAAGATGCAAACGGATGTTATTCACATTTGTTTACCATTCCGGTAACAGCTCCAAGTCCTCTGGTTGTTAACAGTGTTACTACTGAAAATCCTTTGTGCTTCGGTGGTCAGGGTGAAATTCAATTTGGTATTTCCGGAGGAACTGCTCCTTATACCTATTGGGTTGTACCAGCTGCCAATTGGACAACAGTTGATACTGATTTAAATACAAAATTGGTTACTGATGCTGTATTTAATAATTACAAGTTTACTTACTTTCAGGTATTAAAACCTGCAGGCACATATTATGTGGCTGTTAATGACGCCAACGGATGTATTGATTTAAGAGACGATGCTAAATGGCGCACAGTTACCATTACTGCTGTAACTGCTCAGATCACTTATACTGCAACTGCTGTAAATAATACATGTAATGGTTACACCGATGGTTCAATTGCTGTTACTGCTGTAGCTGGTGGAACTGGTCCTGGTTATATGGTTTCTATTAATGGTGTGAATTGGTTCGCTACTGTTGCCGGAGCTTATACCTTTAACGGATTGGCCGCTGGAACTTATGCCCTTCAGGTGAAAGACACCAACGGATGTACAGTTACTTCAAACGTGGTTGTGACTCAGCCTGCTGCTATGGTATTTACACCTACTTTTACTGATGCTTCCTGTTCAGGTGGTGCCACTGGTACCATTACTGTTCCTAGCGTAACAGGAGGAACAGGTTCTTATACTTTTGTTGTTGCCATTGCCGGAACTCCCATGCCAACTACTGGTTGGGTTGCTGTTCCAGGTACAATTGGAAGTTTAGTTGCTAATTATTACAGCGTTTGGGTAAAAGATGCCAATGGTTGTATCAAAGCATATTCAAATCCTGATGGAAGTGGTAACGTATTGCCAATTCAGACTCCGGGTGCATTGACCTTTACTACAAATGCTGAGGTTCTTAATTTTGTAGATGTTTCATGCTACAATGGATCCTTTACGCTTACAGTAACTGCTGCTGGTGGTGTATCTCCTTATACCTATTCATTTGACGGTGGCGCTTATACCACAACAAATACACTTGCATTAACAGCTCTTACTGCCAACAGAATAGTTGCCGTAGCAGTTATGGATGCCAATGGTTGTATTACCAATCGTTCGGTTACAGTTGATGTTCCTGCTGAATTAGATATTTTTTCATTTACAGCTCCTTTGTCTCCAACTTGTCCAGGTGGAACTGACGGACGTATTACGGTAAATGCTGTAGGTGGTGTTGCACCATATATGTACTCTACCAACAATGCTACCTGGTTTGCCAACAAAGTTTTGGCTTTACCTGAAGGTGCAACTACTGTTTACGTTAAAGATGCAAAAGGTTGTATCACTTCTGATGTTGTAACAATTGCTCCTTTAACCCCAAGTGCATTTACTGCTGCTGCAAGTGGCTTGATCGCATGTAATGGAAATACTACTACAAGAGGTGTTGTCATTACCGGATTAACCTGGGAAGCAGGTCGTACGATTCAATACTTCGTTTCAAGTTCTAGCGATGTTTTCTCTTCAGGTTCAGTATTTGTTCCTGAATCAGTAAATGGTGTACCTGCAAATGATGGAAATCCTTTAACATCAATTGATTTTAAAACTTTTGGAGCCGGTACTTATTATGTAGGCGCCCGTGACGAAGACGGTTGTACTTCAACTGTTAAAACTGTTGTATTTACGCAAAATGCCGCGTTAGAGCTTGCAAGTGTAGTAACTACAAATGCAACTTGTTCAGGAGAGTTTGATGGTACTATCACTATTAATACACTTGGTGGTAACGGAACTCCTTATTATGCAATTGTAAATAATCCTATTGCTATCAGTAATTTGACTGCTGGTGATTTCCAACCTGTTGAATCTTATACTATTACAACTGCCGGATTGAAAATTGGCAAACAGGTTATTCAGGCACTAAGAGGAACTTACTATGTTGTACTTCGTGATGTTTGTGTAACCAATAATTCAATTTTTGCTGGTCCATTCATTGTTGATGGTTATAAACCAATTACATTGGCTACTAACCATATTGCAAAAATGGATATTACCTGTAACAATGCCAATAACGGAACAATTACTGTTAGTGGTGTATCAGGTGGTAAACCAGAATTCGACGGAACAGGTCTTTATACTTATAAATTATATAAGGACGGTGTACTTGTTGTAACTACTACGCCTAATACAACTGGTTCATTTACCGGTTTGGTTGCTGGAGTTTACTATGTAACTGTAACTGATGCCAGCAATTGTCCGTTGGCACAAACAGCCTCAGTGACCATTGTTAATCCTGCTGTACTTACAATTACCAATGTGGCTGTTACACACTTTACTTGTGTTTCTTCAAACGATGGTATTGTTGCAGTTACTGCCGCCGGCGGTACAGGTGCATACTGGTTGGCTGTAAATGCTTCAGTAAACGGTTTAGGAACTGACATCAAGGCAAGCGACTGGATTGCATTCACTGCAGGCAGTAAAACCAAACCTTATATTGCTACAGAACCAGGTGTTTATACATTCTATGTGAAAGACGTTAACGGTTGTTTGGCTGTGCCAGTTATTGTTACTGTTTTAGCGCCTAAAGTGTTGACTCCGGTCGTTGCAGTAAATACACCTGTTACATGTACCGGTGGAGCTGATGGTTCTGTTGACATTAACGCTACAGGCGGTTTTGAAACAACAACTCCAGCTTTCACACATACCTATTTGTTCTCTTTAAAATCAGATTTCACAGCTCCGGTTAATACAGATGGTATTTTCACGGGCCTTGCTGCAGGAACTTATACTGTATATGTAAAAGCTACCAATACCCCAGCCGTTGTTAACGGAGGTATTGTAAGTTATACTTATCCAGTTGTAGCTTGTACTTACCAGTTAACTTTTGTAGTGACTGCTCCTGCTGAATATGCATACAGAGGTCTGGTTATCAACCCTGTTAGCTGTAGAGGTGGAAGCGACGGTAAGTTTGCTGTAACTGTTATTAGTGGTGGTACTCCATTTGTTCATGCAATTACCGGAAATGAATACGACGTACAATTGACTACAACTGCCAGCCCTGTTTTATTAGCAGGAAGTTGGGTTAGAACCACAAATAAAGTTGCGACATTCAGCAATTTGCCACATGCTATCTACAGCGTTTGGATCAAAGATTCTAAAGGATGTATATTACCTACAGGAGCCGAAGTTGTTCCAAATCCTGTTCCGGTTGATTTTATCTGGCACAAAGTTGCTTCATGGGAAGTTCAACAACCAAATACCAATCTGACTGCTTCAGTTGCATGGAATAAGGACGTAACTTGTTTCGGTGGCAACGATGGTAAATTTACTATCACTGCTGTTGGTGGCGTAGGCCCTTATAAATATGCTGTTAAACAGTCTGTTTTGCCAGCACACGTATTGGCTCCAGATCCTAATTCAACAGAATGGGTTACAACAAATGTATTCGATCAGGCAACTGCTGCTACCTGGATTATTTGGGTAATGGATGCCAACGGATGTATTGTTGGCGGTGAAGGAACAATTCTTAATCCTATTAATGAATGGCGTGTACAGATCAGACAGCCACAAACTGTAAAATTCAATGATCCAACTTCTACGGATGTACTTTGCTTCGGTGGAGCAACTGGAAAAGTTATGGTGAGTGGAATTATTTCTGATGCTGGTGCTCCTTATACATTTAATATCTCTGGTACTGATGCAGCCGGAAACGCTGTTAACTTGAATTATTCAGGTTTAACTGCTGTTGGTGGAGTTTATACTCTTGCGAATGTTCCTGCTTCAGAAACCAAACATGCTACTATTGCAAATCATACTCACCCAACCTTTACATTTAAGGTGACTGATAAAAATGGTTGTTTTAGCACTAAAACTGTTCTTGTATGGCAGAATCCTGCACTCAGTGTAGATATTGTTAAAGCTGATGGCGCTTTCTTATGTCCTGGTGATAACAACGGAGTAATTGAAGCTAAAGCAACTGGCGGAACAAACTGGGACAATTCTGCTCCAGCTAGTTATTCTTACCAATTGTACAGAAACGGTGTTGTATATACTGCATGGCAGCCAATTCCATCGTTCATTGTTCAGGTTGGATATACCTGGAAAATTGAAGTAAGAGATGGCAACGGTTGTGTAGCTGGTGATGAAGAAATCATCAATGCTCCTGTCGGTGTTACTGCTACTTTACGTGAAACAACTTGTTATGGTGCAACAACAGCATCTGTAATAATTAGTGCAACAGGTGAAGCTGGTCGTACATTCTCCGTTCGTTACCGTAGAAACACTACCCCTACTTTTGGAGCCTGGATGCCTTTCGTCAGCGAGATTCCTATTACTAATCTGATCTTTGCAAATAATATTGAAGAACAAAACTTCTATTATTTCGAAGTTAAAGATGATAAGGGTTGTACCACTGAATTCTACAAATCATTTGTAGCTACCCAACATCCTTTGGAAGTTGCAGTTGTTCAGGCAACTGATCAATTGAGTGCTTCAATGACTATAACCGGTGGTATTTCTCCATATTCTTATCAGGTAGGAAGTGGCGCAATGGTTACTTTACCAGTTGCTGGTAATACTTTCCAGGTTGTTGAATTGAAAGCTCCTGCTACAGTTGTTACTGTTTATGATGCACATGGTTGTATGGTTGCAAAAACACTTACTGTTGCTCCTCTTGCTGTAACTGCGGTTCCTGCTTCCGGAAACAATATGAGCGGAACATTTAATGTTGTTCTTACTTTCAACCGTGATGTAACTATTCCTGCAGAAGGTATTACTGTAACTGGTGGTGCTGCTGTAATTACAGGTACTGGTAAAGTATTTACTGTTGCCATTACTGCTGCAGATTTGGCTGATGTTAAAGTTATCCTTGCAAATACAATTAAGGATGCTGCAAATAACATGTTAACTGCTACCACATTCACTTACAAAGTAGGTGACCACGTTGCTCCAACTGTTGTTGTTACTCCTCCGGTTTCTCCTGTAACTACTGTATTTACTGTAGGATTAAAATTCAGTGAACCTGTAAGTGGCGTATTGGGTGGTGTAACTGTAACTGGTGGTACTTTAACTACTGTTAGCGGATTAGGTGATACTTATACCTTAACTGTTTCAGCTTCAGAACAAACTTTAGTAACTATCGTTCTTTCGAATACTATTAAAGATTTGTCGCTCAATATGAACCCATTTGCCGGTCAGACTCTGACTTATACAACTGGTGATTTCACTGCACCTCAATTGGTAACCTGGACTCCACTTAGCGAGACAATTGCTGATAATCATCCTACATTTAAGATGACTTTCAACGAAAACGTAGCTGTTGGGGATGGTGGTAAACTTACGGTTTACAAAGTTCTTACAACAACTCCTGTACTTGAAATTCCTATTACTGCTGCAATGATTAGCGGTAAGGATGTTACAGTAACCTATACTACAGCTAACGGTCTTGATAAAAATACCAACTACTATGTAAAAGTTGATGGTTTAGCTATCGAAGATATTGCTGGTAATGAATTTGCTGGTGTAAGCGATGGCAGTGTCTGGACATTCAAAACAGGTGCTAATTTCTTAGTTGGTGTCGATCCTTCTGTAAATGTTTCTCTATTCAAGGTTTATCCAAACCCATTTGTGGATTTTGTTAACATTGATGCTTCTTCTAAACTATCTAAGGTTGTTGTTACAAACATCGCCGGTCAGGTTGTTAAACAAGTTGTTAATCCTGCTAACAGAATTCAATTGAATGAACTTCGCAGCGGTATTTACTTTATCTCTCTTCATACGTCAGATAATGTAATTGCTAAAACTGTTAAGATTGTTAAAAGGTAATACTGAATTGATTGATTTGAAAAGGGGAGCCTGCGGGCTTCCCTTTTTTATTTATACCAAGTCTTAATTATTTATTTTATGGAATTATTGAAAAACCATCGTTCGATACGAAGTTACCTGAAAACGGAAATTGGGAACGACGTTCTTAATGAAATACTTGAATGCGGAATCAGGGCTTCAAATACAGGAAATATGCAATTGTGCAGCGTTATTGTAACCAAAGATCAGGCAAAAAGGAAGTTGCTTGCTCCTTTTCATTTTAATCAGCCAATGGTTGTAAATGCGCCTGTTTTATTAACTGTTTGCATTGATATTAATCGTTTTTATAAATGGTGCTCTGTAAACAATACACAGGCTGATTTTCAGAATTTGTTGTGGTTGTTAAATGGTTGTGTAGATGCATCAATTTTTGCACAGAACATTTGCATTGCAGCAGAGAATCATGGATTGGGAATTTGTTACCTTGGAACAACACTATATAATGCTGCTGAAATTGCTGAAGTTTTAAAATTACCGGCAGGAGTTGTTCCAATAACGGCTTTGACAATGGGTTATCCGGAAAGTGTTCCGGAACTAACCGATCGCTTACCTTTCCAATCGGTTGTTCATTATGAAGAATATTCAGATTTTAGCGATTCTGAAATTGTAGAATTCTATAAAGAAAAGGAAAGCCTTGGAGCATCACAAAAATTTGTTAGTGAGAATGCTAAAGAAAATTTGGCGCAGGTTTATACTGAAGTGCGGTATAAAAAACAAGACAGCGATTTCTTCTCGAAAAAGCTGATTGAGTTTTTAACCGTACAAGGATTTCGGTTGGAATAATTTTCAGATTCTGTCGAGACGTTTTGTAAGTTTCAGGAAGTAATATTTAATTGGGTTCTCGTATTTTAATTGTTTCCATGGGCGGCTGCTGTGGGGTTTGTGCAAAACTCCCATCGACACAATCAGGTAATTGTTTAGTCCGAGTTGAACTGATTTTCTTGAGATGGAAACATCGTACCAGTGCTTTTCTGCTGAAAGCGTTTTAAAGTCATATTTCTGAAGTAATTCTGTTGTAAGCAGTGTACAGCAAAAGCTAAGGCTGTGTCGTGTTTTTACAATTGCTTTTTTTTCTGATTTAAAGTTCAAATAAGGAAAATTTATTTTTCCCTGGTAATTTTCTGTGATTGCCGCTACCATTCCGCATTTACCCAATTCTTTTGAATACCGGTTTAACTCTTTAAGTGTATTTATTTTTACTTCCACGTCGGATTCCACGATAATCAGCGGAATATTCAGTTCGAGCGCTTTTTTCTGTGCCATCTGTAATACAAAACGGTAATTGGGTGACGGTGTCTGGGTTATTTCCGATAAATTAATGAGCTCAAAGTTATATTTGGCTTTTATTTCCTCAAGGTGTCGGGTAGTTTCTTCTGTACTGAAGTCATTGTAAATACAATAAAGGAAATTTCCTTCCGATTGATGAATGGATTTAATGGTCTCAATGGTTGTATTCAAGGAGTCTTTAACAGGTGTGATTACAAGGGCTTCGTACATAAAAAGATTAATGTGATTGTTTTTGCTTTTTATTGTTTTGGTGAATCATTGAAAACAAGGCTGAATTTAGCTGCAAGTTCCTGCAAATCATTTATCACCTGTTCGTGCAAAGGTATTCCATTTTTCAATCTTTCAATCGTTAGTTCACGTTCAGGATCTCCGGGAATAAGCACTTTCTCATAACCGGCGGCTGGTTCTGCATTTCTGAATGTTTCAATCCAGTTATCCATGTCTGCTTTAAATTCTGAAGCGGGGCGGAAAGCATCAACACGTATGGCGCCTAAAAAATGCCCGATGCCATTTCCTACCGGATTAGAAGGCGGTTCAAGAAACGCAACGAACGGTGGAACCCAGGGCCCGTAATTTGCCCCTGAAAGCACTGCTGAGAAAATATCGACCATGGCACCCAGGCAATACCCTTTATGTCCTCCATGCTCACGATCGCCGCCTAAAGGAAGCATTGATCCTCCTTTCCTGAGAGCAAAAGCGTCGGTTGTTGGATTTCCTTCTTTGTCCTGTGCCCAGCCAAGTGGTGCATCTTCCCCTTTTCGCTGAAGAACTTCAAGCTTACCATTGGCTACAGTAGTGGTTGCCATATCAATTACAAACGGTGGTTGATTTAAAGCCGGAATTGCTACTGCAATTGGATTGGTTCCCAGAAACCTGCTTTTCGAAAAAGTCGGCGCCACCAGCGGGCTGGCATTGGTCATCGAAATCCCGATCATATCATGTTCAAGCGCCAGCATCGAATGATAACCTGCAATTCCGTAGTGATTGGAATTTTGCACGGCCACCCAGCCTGTACCTGCAGTTTTAGCTTTATCGATTGCTATTTGCATTGCATGTGGAGCAGTAACCAGTCCAAGTCCGAGATCACCGTCAAGAACTGCTGTACTGGGCGTTTCGTGAATGATTTTCATTTCCGGCGTGGCATTCAACCGTTTAAGTTCCCATAACCTGACATAGCCGTTTAATCGCGCCACTCCGTGAGAATCAACTCCCCGCAAATCAGCCTGGTTTAAACAATCGGCCGCTACCCTGGCATGATTATCGGGGCAACCCATGCTTCTAAATATCTGAAAGGTAAATTCTTTTAAATAATCTGAATCGAAGTTTATCATGAATAGCTTATAATTTTTTATTAAAATCTCTTGCTGAAGCTTGGTTAGTGGGCATAATCAGTAAATCGTCGATGTTTACATGAGCTGGTCGGGTAATGGCAAACAAAATCGTTTCAGCGATGTCTTTTGCATTCAGAGGGGTAAATCCTTTGTAAACCTGTGCCGCTTTTTCTTCATCTCCGCGAAACCTGACCAGCGAAAATTCTGTTTCAACTGCGCCTGGGGCAATCGAAGATACTTTTATTCCTGAAGGCATGAGTTCAATCCGCATTGCTTTGGTGATGGCCGCTACTGCATGTTTTGATCCGCAATAAACCGATCCGTTCGGATAGACTTCTTTTCCGGCGATGGAAGTAATGTTGACAATGTGCCCGCCTTGTCTTTCAACCATCCAGGGTGAAACGATTCTGGTCATATAAAGTAAACCCTTTACGTTTGTGTCGATCATATTTTCCCAATCATCGACATCTGCTGAATTTACAGGGCCCAATCCTGCCGCCAATCCTGCATTATTGATTAAAACATCAATGGCTTTCCATTCTTCCGGAAGAGTCGTCAACGCTTTCTCAACATCGTTTCTTTTTCGAATATCGAAGTTTAAAATTTGAACTTTACAGTCATAATTCAGCTCAATCTGCTTTTTGACACTTTCAAGACGATCTTTTCTGCGGCCGGTAAGTATTAAATTGTAACCGTTTTGTGCGAGTAAATTGGCGGTTTCAAAGCCGATACCTGCTGTGGCTCCGGTAATCAAGGCTATTTTCTGATTCATTGAATGTACGGGTTAATAAGAACGCTAAAATTAAAAAAATCTGAAAACTTATGGAATAACAAACTACTTAATTATTTTTGTTTCTGCATTTAAAGAAAACAAACGTTATGATCGAGCAAAATAATGAAATCATGGACTTTTCAATTGATCAGATCCCGGAGGAACAAAATATTCAGGATATTATTTTTAATTTAATGGCTGACCCTAATTTGGCGCCGATAAATTATTTTAATGACTTTAGTGAAGAATCAGTTGATGTGGCTTCCATGTCGAATGACGAGACTGATGAAACCGGAATTTTCTGTTCTGAAAATGGACAGCTGATGGCAATGACAACACATGCGTTGCACCATCATCTCGAAATTGACCCGCAGAAAGCAACAGAAATGCTGATTGCGCGGGCGGTTCGTAAAATGATTTGTTTTGGAGCCATTCCCGAAGCTGTCAGTTCTTTTCTTTACCATATCAACATTGCCGATCCGAATGGCCAGTACATCGCTTCAGGAGCGAAGAACGGACTTGTAAATGCCTGCAATAAGTTCAATATTAAACTTACCGACAGAAAAATCCGGTTTGATTCATTTTCGGCGCACGGACCGGTTTTTCCTACCATTATTGTTAGTTTAATGGGTTCAGTTCCTGACAAGGATAAGATTGTAACCCACACTTTGAAGAAAAAAGGAAACAACATTTTCATGATAGGCGGATCGTATGACGACATAAATTCTTCTGAATATTTGGAGTTTTACCATGAAATATCGGAATCGCCACTTCCCGTTTTTGATATTGATGTTGAAGTTGGTCTTCATACAACGATGAAACGCCTTATCTCGGAGGGGTTGCTAAGTTCGGCCAATCCTGTTGGCAAAGGTGGATT
>JAUYEQ010000331.1 GCA_030691295.1 Bacteroidota bacterium | reverse complement strand
TCGTCCATCTGCTGTTGGGTTGCAGCTTTGTCGGCAAGCATTTTGGCAATACGTTGCTGCGTAGTTTGAACGTTTTTCTTTTGCTCTTTCAGTACGTTGATTTGAGCAGTCACATTTTGCTTTTTAGTTTCGCTGGCCACCAATTGAGCTTCGGTTTGCAGTTTCTTCAGGATAATTTCGGTGGTATCAATTTGGGCAATTAATTTGCCCGGCTCCAATTGATCGCCTTGCCTCACTTCCATCGAAAGCAATTTGCCGGCAGTTTCCGAGGAAACAATGGTTTCAACCGCTTCAAAGTTTCCGAAGGCATCCGATTTTTTCTCGCCGTTTTTGCAGGCTCCAATTATCAGGAGCGACAGTGCAATGATTTGTAATTTCTTCATTGATATGTGTTTTGATTTACGATTTCTTCATTTACAATTTACAATTTGGCTGCGCTATTTACCATTTACCATTCATCATTCACTCAAGATTCTAACATTCAAGATTCTAATCTTCTCACTGGTTTCCCCTGATGTTCCCCAATTTAATCCGCGCTTCTTTGAGTTGGATTTTATGAGTTTCGAGCATCAGTTTGGCGGTTGTTTCGGCATTCAAATCCTGAATGTAATCAGCTGTGGTAATGGCTCCGTTTTCAAGTTTCGACGCCGAGGTTTTGGTAATCCGTTCGCGAACCTGAATTAATTCCTGATCGCTTTTCAGGAGTTGTGTGAGTTGGTCGATTTGTTTGTTTTGCTGATCGGCGGCCAAATCAATATTCCGGAAAAAGTTTTCCTGCTTGGTCTGAACGATTTCCTGCTGTAATTTCAGCACTTGCCGCTGACGTGAGGTGTTTTTCCAGTCCAGCACATTCCAGTTGAAACCCAGCCCAACCAGGTAATAGGTATCGAATTTGTTGTTCAGCATATTCAGTCCTGGTTTTCCGTAACCGGCCTGCCCAAATCCGAAAAGTTTCGGATTGCGTTGTTTTTTCAATATTTCAGAATTCGCAGTTAACAACTCGTTTTGTTTGGCAAAAACATCCAACTCGGGACGCATCAGCGGTTTGTCCAACAGAATTGGTTCGGCAGTCAAAGCCAGGTTTTGTATCTGATTACTTTCTTTTCCAGTCAGAATGGCCAATGCCGACAGAACTGTTTCCCGATTACTCTTTAGTTCAAGAACCAGTTGATCGGTTTTAATCTGCTCGGCCAACAACTGATCGAGTTCGGAGGCCAAAACCATCCCGTTTTTAACCGCCGATTCCTGAATTTTCTTCCGTTCGGTCAATGTTTCAGTTTTCTTTTCCAGAATCTTCAGGTTTTCCTGAATCAGGAAAGAAGTGAAATAAAACTGATTGACCTTTTCTTTGACCTGGTACAATTCAACTTCAATCTGCGACTGATTGCCCGCATTTTCGGTTTCGTTAATCAATTCTTTTGCCTTGCTCAATCCGCCATCCCAAATAGTTTGTTTCAGGTCGAGGTAAATTTTGTACTGATCTTTATCAACTGTCGGAATATTTACCCCCGGCATTGAAAGTACGATTTTGGTCACATCCGATTGATAGGTTGCTTGTCCGTTCAAGGTAAGCTGCGGTAAAAAAGAGGTCGAATTGCTCTCGTTTTTCAGGTCAAGAATCTGTTGGTATAGACCCGACTGTTTTAAAACCGGGTGGTTTTCGCGTGCCCATGTTTGGCATTGTTCCAAAGTTACCGCTTCCTGGGCCATCAGAAGATGAACAGGGAATAGTAAAGCCAGAAGGAGGAGCTTAATTGTTTTCATTTGTTTTATAATTTGAAGCCCCTCCCAAACCCTCCCCGAAAGGGAGGGCTTAAAAATGGC